>NZ_BDSM01000010.1:0-67560 GCF_003112475.1 Microcystis sp. 0824
TCTTAACTCCTGAATCCTGACTCCTGACTCCTGACTCCTGACTCCTGACTCCTGACTCCTGACTCCTGACTCCTCAAAACCTAAGACTCTGTACCTCACAACTATGGGAATTGCTATATGAATTATGAATTGGGGAGATGGGGTAATGGGGGAGTGGGGGAGATGGGGTAATGGGGGAGTGGGGGAGATGGGGTAATGGGGGAGGAAGGTGAAAAAAGCTGAAAAAGGTCTTAAGCTGCGGTTATATCTAGTAGAGTCTATATTTATCAAAAAGTTAATTGACTAGAATCTATAAAGGCGTTAGGATTGATGGTGACAAATAGTTGTTATTGAGAAGAGGATAAGAACTTGATACAGGCAACCCTGCACCAGTTAAGGGTTTTCGAGGCTACCGCTCGACACAGTAGCTTTACCAAGGCGGCCGAGGAGTTATTTATCACTCAACCTACCGTCTCAACCCAAGTCAAACAACTCACAAAAGCCGTCGGTTTACCGCTATTCGAGCAAATTGGCAAACGTTTGTTTTTAACTGAAGCGGGTCAGGAATTACTGTTCACCTGTCAAGAGATTTTTGATAAATTGGACAACTTTCAAATGAAAGTGGCCGATATTAAGGGAACTAGACAGGGAAAGCTAACTTTAGCCGTAATTACCACCGCTAAATACTTTGTGCCGCGATTACTGGGGGCATTCTGTCAACAGTATCCCGGTATTGACATTGCCCTGCAAGTGACTAATCATCAGAAACTGCAAGAGCGAATGTTAAACAACGAGGATGACCTGTATATTCTCAGTCAACCGCCGGAAGAAGTGGAACTGTGTTCTCAGTCTTTCCTCGAAAATCCCCTAGTGGTGGTGGCGCGACGAGATCATCCATTGGTGGGCCAGAAAAATCTTCCCCTTGAGTGCCTCAACCATCAACCTTTTATTATGCGCGAATCGGGATCTGGAACCAGGCAAGCGGTACAAAAATTATTTAATCTCCACGATATTAAAGTTAGGGTGCGCTTGGAATTAGGCAGTAACGAGGCCATCAAACAGGCTATTTCTGGCGGTTTGGGGCTATCGGTACTATCTAAGCACACTCTCATCTCGGAAGGAGAAAACGGCGAATTAGCCATCCTCGACGTGGAACAGTTTCCAATTCAGCGCAATTGGTACGTTTGTTATCTGGCCGGAAAACAACTTTCCGTGATTGCCGATGCTTTTTTAAAATACCTGCTGGAAGCTAGTCAAACCATCCCCATTCATGCCCCGTTAAAAAATGGTGACAGCTTATTAGTGAGCCATTAAACCTTAAACTTTAATTCAGGATCATTTTTCTTCTTGAGGTGGTTATATGTTCGAGTCCTTCAGCCAGACTATCTGGTTGGTACCTCTTTATGCCCTTGCGGGCGCACTTCTCGCTCTACCCTGGTCTCCCGGTATTATCCGGCAAACCGGCCCGCGACCGGCCGGTTATCTGAACTTGATCATGACCTGCTGGGCTTTTTTGCATAGTCTTTTTGCTTTGCTCGCCGTTTGGGGTCGTCCGCCGCAATCTATAGCATTTAATTGGCTAAATGCCGCAGATTTAAGCATATCTTTAGATGTGCAGATTTCGGCCGTTAATATCGGGGCGTTACTGCTAATTACTGGCTTAAACCTCGCCGCGCAGGTATATGCGATCGCCTATCTAGAAATGGATTGGGGTTGGGCAAGGTTTTATTCTCTCGTCGCTCTCTTTGAAGGGGGTATGTGCGCCCTCGTTATCTGTAATTCGCTATTTTTCAGCTATTGTGTGCTAGAAGTTCTCACCCTCGGCACTTATCTGCTAATTGGTTTCTGGTTTAATCAATCTCTGGTGGTAACGGGGGCGCGGGATGCTTTCCTAACCAAACGGATTGGCGATTTAATCCTCTTGATGGGAGTGGTGGCCCTTTTACCCCTGGCGGGAACCTGGAACTTTGACCAATTGGCAGAATGGGCGGCTACAGCCAATTTAAACCCCAATGTGGCTAATTTACTCTGTTTAGCCCTGATTGCCGGTCCAATGGGCAAATGCGCTCAATTTCCCCTGCATTTATGGCTAGATGAGGCCATGGAAGGACCGATGCCAGCGACAATTCTGCGGAATACCGTCGTCGTTTCCACTGGCGCTTGGTTATTGGTCAAATTAGAGCCGGTGCTACAATTATCGCCCTTAACCTTACAGGTGATGATCATTGTTGGCTCTGTTACTGCTATCGGTGCGGGGTTAATTGCGATCGCACAGATCGATGTCAAGCGCTCCCTTTCCTATTCCGTCAGTGCCTACATGGGACTGATTTTTATCGCTGTGGCCACCGGACAAACGGAAACAGCTTTAGTGTTACTCTTTACTTATGCGATCGCTATGTCCCTGTTAGTCATGGTGGTGGGTAACATCGTTTGGAATAATATCAGCCAAGATTTAAGCCAATACGGCGGTTTATGGTCCCGTCGTCCCGTTTCCGGTATTTGTTATCTCGTCGGTGCCGCTAGTTTAGTCGCACTGCCTCCCTTTGGTGGTTTTTGGTCCTTAGCCCGCATGGGCGATCGCCTCGCAGAAATCAGTGGTTTACTGTTATTAGTGCTATTGTTGGTCAATGCCTTAACTGCCTTTAGTGTCACTAGAGAATTTTGCGTTTTCTTTGGCGGTAAAATCAAACCGATGACCCTGCGCTCTCCGGAAGCTCTTTGGCCCTTAGTTATCCCCATGACTGTGACCATGGGTTTCGCCCTTCATTTGCCGATTTTATTGGCGCAATGGCATTTATTACCAAGTAACTTAAATCTGGGAGTGGCTTTTCTCTTGGTGCTTTCCACTGCTGCCGGCGTAATTCCGGCAGCCTATATTTATCTGAATGAAAATATCTCCAAACCGATCGTTTTTCAACCGAAAGCCCTTCAAGATTTCTTTGCCAACGACCTTTATACCGCCCAATTGTATAAAGTCACCATCGTTTTTGTCGTCGGATTAATCTCGCAAATTATTAACTGGATCGATACCTTTCTGGTGGATGGCATCGTTAATCTGGTGGGATTAGCCACGGTTTTTGGTGGTCAGAGTTTGAAATATAACGTCTCGGGACAGACCCAATTTTACTTTCTGTCGATTATTTTGGGGGTGGCTTTGATTGGTATTATCATCTGCTGGCCCCTACTAGCACAAATTTCTCTAGTTTTCAGTTAAAGATTTGATAACTTAGGCTTTTCTTTAGCATCCCCGGCCTTGACAATAGGATTTGTCCTGATTAATGGAAACAATTACCTATGTTCAATACCTCTCGTCGCCAATTAATCCGTTATGGGGGTGGTTTTTTGGGAACCAGTCTAGCCGCCTCTGTTTTGGGTTCTCAGTTGTCCAAAACTAACGCCCAAACTGCTGTTAATTCCCAGCCATGGCTAACGGCTCAAAATCAAGGATTGAACCCAGACCAGGCCTTAACTATGCTCATGGAAGGCAATCAACGTTTCTGGGAACGAAGAAAAAAAAGTCCTAACCGCGATCAAACTCGGCTCACAGAAGTGGCCGAAAGTCAAGCCCCTTTTGCGGCAATTTTGGGCTGTGCCGATTCTCGCGTGCCGGCAGAAATTGTTTTTGATCAAGGATTAGGAGATCTATTTGTGTGTCGGGTAGCGGGAAATTTAGCCACTTCCGAAGAAATTGGTAGCCTCGAATTCGGCACGTTGGTATTAGGAGCCAAGGTAATTGTTGTCCTTGGCCATTCTCGTTGTGGAGCGGTAAAAGCCACCATTGAAGGGGGTCGTTTCCCTGGACAAATCGGTCGTTTAATCGATGGCCTACAGGTGGGAGTTGATCGGGCTGAAAAACAACCCGGTTCCAACAAACTTGAGCGAGCAATTAAATCCAATGTTAACTATCAAGTAGAGAAATTAGGCAAGTCCCCAGTCATGGGTGATTTAGTAGATAAAAAACAATTAAAAATTGTTGGAGCCTACTACGATCTCGATACCGGCAAAGTGAGCTTAATTTAGTCAATTCTAGATTAGTCATCGTGTCGGTTGGCTAATCCTTTTCTCATCCCAGTCATTATAAATTTGATCGATACCAATATGCTCAGTACCCTGCTTTGGTTGCCAATAATTGGAGCAATTATCGTCGGTCTTTTCCCCGATAAATTTGCCCCAGCAAAATTACGTCAAATTACCCTCTTTTTTGTTGCCGCCGTCCTCCTTTGGTCTTTATACCTGCTGACCCAATATAACTTAACCAGTAATGGCTTTCAATTTTCTGAATACCGCGAATGGGCAAAACCAATCGGTTTAAGTTATAACCTCGGAGTCGATGGTTTGTCCTTACCGTTAATTATTTTAAACTGTTTCTTGACAGGAATAGCTATCTATAGTACCGAAGAAAAAGTAGAGCGTCCCCGACTTTATTACATCCTAATCCTCCTGATTAACGCCGGGGTTTCTGGGGCATTAATGGCTAAAAACCTGCTGCTGTTCATCGTTTTCTATGAACTAGAATTAATCCCCTTTTATCTGATGATTGCTATCTGGGGAGGCGAAAAACGTGGCTATGCTTCGATTAAATTTCTTCTCTACACTGCTGTCTCTGGGTTATTAGTCCTAGCGGCATTTTTAGGGATAGGTTTCCTCAACGGTGGTACTTTTGACTATTCCTCCCTCTCCACCGCCGATTTCTCCCAAAAAACCCAATTACTGCTCTTAACTCTGCTGTTAGTGGGATTTGGCATCAAAATCCCCCTCGTACCTCTCCATACTTGGCTACCGGATGCCTATACGGAAGCTTCCCCCGCTACAGCAATTTTATTAGGTGGTATCCTCGCTAAACTCGGTACTTATGGCTTAGTTCGCTTTGGTCTGCAATTATTCCCGGAAACTTGGTCTTTAATCGCCCCCGGACTGGCAATTATCGGCGTTATTAGCGTTATTTACGGGGCCTTGAGCGCTATTGCCCAAAAAGACATTAAACGCATGGTGGCCTACAGTTCGATCGGTCACATGGGCTATATACTGGTAGCAGCCGCCGCCGGCACGGGTTTAAGCGTCCTTGGTGCCGTCGCGCAAATGATTAGCCATGGTCTCATTCTCGCCCTCTTATTCTATCTGGTGGGCATCGTCGAACGCAAAGCCGGAACTAGAGATTTAGACGTTTTAAACGGTTTAATGAACCCAATTCGCGGTTTACCCCTGGTTAGCGCCCTATTAATTCTCGCCGGTATGGCCAGCGCCGGGATTCCCGGATTAGTGGGATTTGTGGCGGAATTTATCGTTTTTCAGGGTAGTTTCTCCCGTTTTCCCGTGCAGACGGTTCTCTGTATCATCGCTTCCGGTTTAACGGCGGTTTACTTTGTTATCCTGCTTAATCGCACCTGTTTTGGTAAATTGGATAATAAACTTGCCTACTATCCCAAAGTCCTGAAATCGGAAACTATACCCGCTTTTGTCCTAATGGTATTAATCATCTTTTTAGGTATTCAACCCAATTATTTAGTCCGTTGGATTGAACCCACCACTAACTCGATGGTTGCCAGCTTATCGGGGGAAGCAAAACCTAGTTTTGTCTTCAAAAAATCTCCGCAAAAGTCCTCAAAAACCAACTGGTTGAATCGGGGTAAATTTTTGAGTAATAGTTAGTTATCCCTTGCTGTTTCCGAATTATTGTAACCGCTGCTAATTACTTTACCTAAAACTATGACTGGGACATTAATCAAAGCCAAAATTCCCCCTTCTAATCACGAATTCGCCGACATTATCCACCGTTTAGAAGCGGGTGGATCCATGTTGCCGGATACTCCCGAAAACCTGATGCAAATTATCGGCATTTATAAAGCTTATGCCGTGCCGATGGATTTTTATTGGCGAGATCTGCTCTATATTGCCGAACGAGTTTTCCTCGATCCTTTGCCCTTTTTTAAATATTTTCTGCCCCAAGAATACCTAGACCTACAAAATCATTACGCTGGCGATAATGCCGATTTACGCATCTGGCGCGGTACGGGTTCCGCTCACCCTGAATTGTTAGAATTCATGGATAAAGGTAAAACCAGAAAAATGCCCAGATTAATCCATCATCTTTGGCATGACCGTATTAATATGGAATTTGCTGAAGCTTGTATGCAAGCCATGTTATGGCATGGCCGCGATATGGGTTGGGGTTTATTTGATGCCTATCTTGATTCAGAAGAATATCGCCAAAATGCCGACCGCGCTATTAAGGCCTATTTCAAGAAAAACCCGGTGATGATGAAACTTTATGACCTGTTCCCCGATATGTTTTTGGAACAGGTGCGGATGATGTCCTACTACTCTAATTTAGGACTATTCTGGGAAGTGATGGCCCCGGTATTTTTCGAGATGTCTGATATCTACGATGAAGGAGGGTTTAAAGGTGTTCCTGATGCCATGAATTTCCTCGTTAATGGCATTTTTGCCATCGCCGGGCGGCCGATTTATCATCACGTTTATATTGATGGTCAATGCTACGAAATTATCCCCAAATCAAAGGCTTTTACTTGGCTTTATGAAGCAGCTTTACCCTATGTAGAAGCGGTCTTTTATCGTACTGCTCCCTTCCGGGGTACAAAGTCCTATAATGCCCAAGCAAAACAGGTTCCTGACGAACAAAAAGACTTTCACTATGGCATTCTTTATGCGGATGTTTTCCCCGTGGGTACTGCGGGAATTCCTCCCACTTTGTTAATGGATGATATGTATCATTTTTTACCCCAATATCTGATTGATTACTATCAGCAAAACTGCCGGGGGCAAGATGATATTTTGATTCAATTGGGGATTAGTTTCCAGCGTTCGATGTATAATGTGACTTCGGCAGTTATTCAAGCTCTACGCACTGCTTTACTCTATCCCCTCGACGATCCTAATCCCAAACATTTACTGAAAAATCGTCAATTCTTTGAGGCACAAATGGACAGATTTAAACGCCCCGAAGCGCGTCTTAGAGATATCCAAAATCCTAATTATCGTTAAGGTTTTTTGATTATTTTTCTGGTGGGTTTATCGCCCACCTTTTTTAATATAATGAGATAACCGAACCCCAAGTCATACTAATACTAAATCCCTTGAGTAACCCACAGAAAACGGGTTTTTCCGAGAAACTGGTTTTCTACTCGAGGGAATAAATAATCAGTATTTAATAGCCAGATTTAGTATTAAGTACCTAAGCAAAATTAATTACACATTTCGATAAAGCTTTTGCCTCTTGCCTTCGTTAAAACCACCCACTTAATAGGATAGTTACAGAACGTAAAAATTGGCTAATTCAGGAGTTATTATTATGCTAGACCAAATGATGAAGATGTTAGAAGGGCAACAAATAGGCCCCTATCGTCTTAATAAATTTCTCGGTGCGGGTGGTTTTGGTGGTGTATTTCATGCTAGTGAAATGGTCAGAAATACATCGGTCAAAGAAGTTGCCATTAAAGTTATCCCCGAAAGTAGCGATGATAAATTAATTGAGTTAACAAATTCCAGAAAGTTAGAACATCCTAATTTAATTAAGAGTTATGCGGTGGGGGAATTTACTTTTCTCAATACTGAAATGCTTTATTTAGTGATGGAATTGGCACAGGGTAGCCTAGAAAATCACATTGCCAAAGCCAGTTTGTCAGCGGATGAGATTAAAAATATTACTGCTCAAGTCGCCCAGGGCTTAAATTATCTTCATCGACAAAATAAAGTGCATCGAGATTTAAAACCGGGTAATATCCTCAAGGTTAATCAACAATACAAGTTAGCAGATTTTGGCTTAATTAGAACCTTAAATAACAAAAGCCACACTCAAACAGTCCACAATACCGGTACAATTATTTATATGCCTCCCGAAGCCTTTAGGGGTGATATTTCCTCAGCTTGGGATCTGTGGTCATTAGGTATTATGTTAATCCAAATGACCACTAATCAATTTCCCTATAAGTTCAATAATGACAATAATCAATTAATGGTAAAGGTGATAAATTGTGAGCTACAAATCCCCAGTTTACCGAAAGAGTTTAAACCGATTATTGAAGGGTGTTTGCAAAAAGATAGAAGACAAAGATGGACAGCACAACAGGTTTTAAATGCCTTACAAGCACTCAAAAAGCCTGTTTCACCAATACCCCTAATTGCTTCACCTACTCCATTTACCGAAAAACTACCCAATCGAGTAACACTAGAGATGGTGAACTTACCAGCAGGTGAATTTCTCATGGGATCTCCTGACAGTGATTCTGATGCTTTCAATTATGAAAAGCCTTCACACCAAGTTAAAGTCAACAGTTTTGCGATTGGGAAATATCCTGTGACTCAGGCACAATATCAAGCAGTAATGGGAACCAATCCCTCTCGGTTTAAAAATAATCCGCAAAATCCGGTAGAAAATGTTAGTTGGAACGATGCTCAAGCTTTTTGTCAGAAATTGAGTCAAATAACAGGGAAAACCTATCGCCTACCGACGGAAGCGGAATGGGAATATGCTTGTCGTGCGGGGACCACTACTCGTTATTATTTCGGTGATGATGCTAATCAATTAGGAAATTACGCTTGGTATGACGGAAATTCGGGGTTCTTTCGGGGTAAAACTCATCCTGTGGGCCAGAAAAACCCCAATGCTTGGGGACTGTATGACATGAGTGGCAATGTTTGGGAATGGTGCGAAGACGATTGGCACGATAACTATATCGGAGCGCCAAAGGATGGATCGGCGTGGCTTATCAATAATGATAATCGTTCTCAGCACTTTAAGTGTCTGCGGGGCGGTTCTTGGTGCTTCAATCCCGCTTACTGCCGTTCTGCTTACCGCTACTACTACTACCGCCGCGACGACGACAGCGGCAACTTCGGTTTTCGGGTGGTGTGCGGTGCTGGGAGGACTCTGTAACCCTTTGTTCTTTTGCTCTTTTGCCCTTTGTCTCCCGCCCTTAGACGGGTCGATTTTTTTTTTAGAAAATTGAGAGCCGTAGTGGACTGTTTCAGCTAAAATAGGGCAATAGATTTCGGCTTAAAGTCTTAGATTATAGAATTTCTAGCATTTTTCTAATACACCAAATTAGCTGAAACAATCCACTACCTACTCATTCGCCCGTACTTTTTGCCGCAAACCCTGTACCTTTTGGGCGAACGCAGTTCGCCCCTACATTGTGGACAAAATCCGTTACTGTAGGGGCGCAAAGCTTGCGCCCTCCGATCGATTGGGATATTATTCCCATGCAAGTCCCTTATTAAAGACTGATTATTTATTCCCCCTTTTGCCTCTTGCCTGACTGGGAGTCACAAGTCTAAGCTAAGAATAGCTGGCCACCCCGTCCCGACCACCGGATAACTGATAGAATGAACGATTCTAACGCTAATGCTCCCGCTCAATCCTCACAAGAGACAATAGATGAAACCAATTGGGTAGATCTGGGGGAAGAGGAGAAACCCCTAGATAAACCCACAACCAAACCTATCCAACCATCTCCTCTCAAGTCTATCGCTACCCTGATCACGGTGGAGACGGCTTTTTTGGCCAGTGCTACCAGTTTAATCTGGTTAATTGATTATTATTTTCCCCTGGGACCGTTATTAAGGGTTTTCTTCCCGATTCCTATCGCTTTAGCCTATTTACGTTGGGGCGCTCGTTGTGCTTGGATGACAGCATTAGTTTCTAGTTTACTTTTGTCGGTGTTAATGGGACCGACTCGCAGTATCGTCTTTTTGATTCCCCACGGCTTGATGGGGTTACAATTGGGGCTATGCTGGCGCCGGGGTGCGCGCTGGGAATTTTCTATCTTGACCGGGGGACTGTTGGGGGCTTTTGGTTTATTCTTTCGTTTTTGGCTGTTTTCAATTCTTTTAGGCGAAAATCTCTGGTTATATGTGATTACCCAAGCGACTAATTTTATCGATTGGATTTTCACCTGGTTAGGGATTCTCGCTAAACCGACGCTGCTGCAAGTGCAATCGGTAGCAGTTGTGGGCATATTTGTCAATAGTTTATTATACTTATTTGCCGTGCATTTAGTGGCGTTATTAGTTCTCGATCGCCTCGGTAATCCGATTTCTCGTCCGCCCAAATGGGTGCAGGCCATACTAGATTATGAGTGATTATTTAGCGCTTGATTCTCTACGAAAATATTGCCGGTAATCAAGGCAGTAATTTAGCCGTGGCCCGATGGTTAGAGGGGAAAGGTTATCGACTATACCGTTATCGTCCCTACCGGCAAGAATTGCTAGAAATCGAGTCAGAAGCCGATTTACAGGGAATTTTGAACGTTATCGCCTTACCAGAACAGGAATTAAGGGATTAAGGAAACCGTCAATCTGGTCATCTCGTCGATAATACTAGCGGTACTAGCGGGTTAATTAATTCTTAAGAAAGCCAAAAGGGGATAAAAAGGGAATTTTAGCCTAAAAAGTCGGCTATATAGCTTTTTAGGTCTATTTTATTGCCTATCATTGCTCCTGACTCCTTTCTTGCCCCGAAAAATTTATCTTGGTCAGGGGATCATCGTCTTGTCAGAGAGTGACCGAGTGAGTTATAGTCGTCTATAAGACTCGATTAAAGCATTTCTTAAAAGAATCGTGGTTTTTGGAAAATTGAAAAGTGCGCTATTTTTCCCGTCCACAGAAACCCGTTGCCGAGGGGAGTAACTCAAAAACTCCTTTTTTCCTAGATTCTGATAGACAGAACCAGCGGAAACGGATAAAAAATGCTGTTATCGAGCAAGACTCAGGGATTAATTGAAAATCTCGTCTCCTGGCTGTGCTTGTCCAATTGTGGGTCAAGCCGGCAGTTGCCAAACAGACTTAACAACTGAAACCAAGACTCAGTTCCCAGGTCTGAGAGGCAGATGAACATCAAGATGAGGCTTTAACGATGCGGACTCATCTTCTTAGAACTTTCTTAACAAGACCAGATTTCCAGAAGTAGCCTCAAAGCATAGACAAATAGCCCATGGTCCGTCGCTTTTGAAACCGAAAGATTGAGGAAATTGAATGCCAAAACAAATAATCATAGCCGAACAACACCATATAGCGGCTGTTTTTTGGGAAGATCAAATTCAGGAATTAGTTGTAGCCACAGGTAATCAGCAGGTGGCCGACATCTATCTAGGATTAGTAGAAAATGTCATCCCTGGGATAGATGCGGCCTTTGTCAATATTGGCGATGCGGAACGCAATGGCTTTATCCATGTCACCGACCTGGGCCCCTTAAGACTGAAAAAAACTGCCGGTGCTATCACGGAATTACTGGCCCCCCAGCAAAAAGTGCTGGTACAGGTAATGAAAGAACCCACCGGCAACAAAGGACCGCGACTAACGGGAAATGTCACTCTCCCGGGCCGTTATCTGGTATTGATGCCCAATGGTCGCGGGGTGAATCTTTCCCGTCGCATCCGCAGTGAAGACGAGCGCTCCCGTTTACGAGCTTTAGGGATTTTGGTCAAACCGGCGGGGATGGGTTTGCTGGTACGCACCGAGGCCGAAGGCAAAGCGGAAGAAGCGATTATCGAGGATTTGGAATTTCTGCAAAAACAGTGGGAGAATATCCAACAGATGGCCGTCAGCAGCCGCGCCCCGGCCCTGCTGAACCGCGATGATGACTTTATTCAAAGGGTTTTGCGGGATATGTACAGTGCCGATGTCAATCGCATTGTTGTGGATAACCCGGTGGCGGTAAAACGAGTTAAACAGCAATTGACGAACTGGGGCGGCGGCAAAGCTCTCGAAGGGGTTTATATCGACTCCCATCGGGAAACCCAGCCAATTCTCGACTATTTCCGGGTTAACGCCGCCATTCGCGAGGCCCTGAAACCCCGGGTTGATTTACCCTCTGGCGGCTACATTATCATCGAACCGACGGAAGCTTTAACGGTAATTGATGTTAACTCCGGTTCCTTTACCCGTTCGGCCACAGCCCGAGAAACCGTACTCTGGACTAATAGCGAGGCCGCCACAGAAATCGCTCGACAACTGCGCTTGAGAAATATCGGCGGTGTGGTGGTGGTGGACTTCATCGATATGGATTCCCGTCGTGACCAGTTGAAACTGCTGGAATTGTTTAATAAGGCCTTGAAAAGCGATAAGGCCCGGCCCCAGATTGCCCAATTATCGGAATTGGGGTTAGTGGAATTAACTCGTAAGCGTCAGGGGAAAAACATTTATGAATTATTCGGCAAAACCTGTGACCATTGCGGCGGACTGGGCCATTTAGCCCATCTACCAGGAGAAGGCAACGCCATCGCCCTAGAAACCCCCACCCTTAGCCGTGCGGAAAAAGAAACCCTTGTCGTTGCGCCGATTAATACAAAGGTTCTACCCGATAAGAGCGCTCCTAGCGTTGCGGCGGCCGAACCCTATCTAGAAGTTTTCTCCGAATTTGAGGCCGAAGAAAACGCCCAAGAGATGGATCTTTCCTTCCATCCCAACTATCAAGAACAGGTTAATAATTCTCGCCGTCGCCGTCGTCGTCGTCCCTCGGAACTGTTACTAAAAGAGGAACGGAGCGAAAAAGCCTCTACTAACGGTGTTAACAACGAAATCGAGCCGGAATCAGAACCCCAACGCCTTGAGGAAAAACGAGAACGCCCCGCCCGTCTCTCGAAACGGGGAGAAGATGCCAGTGCGGGCAAAAATATCCCCGTCGCCGAACGGGAAAGGGTTTCCGTGGAAATGACCCCCGTAGAACAGGAAGTTTATTCTTTAATGGGCATTTCTCCCCTGATTCTGGTGGATAAGGAGTTTAAAGACCCGAAATCGGTGATTGTTTCCGTGAAACTGCCAGGGGAAAGAGAAGTGGAAAACCCAGAAACGCCTGCTGCCATTCCTGAAATATCCTTGACTCCCACCCTAGAAGCAGAGGTCGCACCGGTCGAAGGGATGGAAACTGGAGAGGAAGCCGAAAATCGTCCCTTAGTGCGCCGTCGTCGTCGTTCCACCACTAGCGAAGTTAGTCAGGAAATCGGCCAAGAAGCTAGTGCGCCAGTGACTTTTACTCCCGAACCGATTGCGTCCGAAACTCCAGTTTTTCTGGGCGAAGTCATTCCTTTAGAAACCCCGGTGAGCGCCGAGGTGACAGAGGAGCCACAAGTAGAGGCTGAAACTGCGGTGCTGCGTCGTCGTCGTCGTCGTTCCTCTGCCACTGCCGATGAGTCATGAGCGCAGAACCCTTAATTGCCGGTGTCGATGAAGTGGGGCGCGGGGCTTTATTTGGCCCCGTGGTGGCGGCGGTAGTGGTCACTGTCCCCTCTGGTTTTGCCCGGCTGTGGGAGTTGGGGGTGAAGGATAGTAAGCAACTTAGCCCCCAAAAACGACAAAAATTGAGCCGGCAAATACAACGGGATTTTGTTTGTCGCATCGGTTATGCTACGGTGAAAGAGATCGATCGCTTGAATATTCTTCATGCCTCCCTACTGGCAATGAGCAGAGCTATCGGGAAATTACCCCTTTCCCCCAGTCTCTGTTTGATCGATGGCAAGCACATTATTAAAGACTTGTCAATCCCCCAAAAGGCGCTAATTCAGGGAGATCAAGAATCGCCGGTAATTGCGGCGGCTAGTATCGTAGCCAAAGTCTGGCGCGATGACTTAATGACTCGTTGGCACAGACGCTATCCCGATTATGGACTCCCTCGTCACAAGGGTTATGGCACGGCTCAACACCTAGAAGCGATTGGCAACTATGGACTTACTTCTCAGCACCGGCTCTCTTTTAGTCCCTGTCAACAAATCCCCTTAAGTCCCCACTCAAGGGCGAAGTGGGGTGGGGATGGCGATTGAGGGGTTTACTCACTGATAACTGATGCCAGGGCCTGACGGGCAATTTTTGTGACGTAGAGGGTGACAGCAACAGTAGCGATAAAACCGATAAGGCGAATAGTCCATGGTAAAACTGGGTTAGTGGCTGGCGCCGAGGTTCCGATAGTGGCAAGATTGCCCGCTAAAGAGCCAATATAGACATACATTATCGTCCCCGGAATCATGCCTGCGGAACCTAGTAGATAATCTTTCAGGGAAACCCCGGTGACACCATAGGCATAATTGAGCAGATTAAACGGAAATACAGGAGATAAACGGGTTAAAAGCACTATTTTTAAGCCTTCTTTCCCCACAGCTTCATCGATAGCTTGAAATTTACTATTACCTTGAATTTTTTCCGCCACCCAACCCCTAGCCAGATAACGTCCCACCAGAAAAGCGGTAGTAGCGCCGATAGTTGCCCCGATAAAGACGTAAAAAGAGCCTAAAACCACGCCAAAAACCACACCAGCCCCTAAAGTCAGGATTGAACCTGGAAAAAAGGCCACAGTAGCTAGAATATAGATAATTATAAACGCGATCGCTCCCACAGCCCCCAAACTATCCACCCAAGTTAAGGCATGGAAAAGAATAGTTTGAGGATTAAAAGCGGTGGAGGCACTGGATTCGAGGGCAAAAGCGGGGGGAGTAGTCAGGAAAAAAACAAGGCTGAATGTAGTTAATAACAGTAAATGCCTGATAATCACAGTTTTTCCTAAGGGCAAAAACTTGGAAATAATCATAAAAAGTCCCTATAAGGAATGAAAAAAGAGAGATTGAACTATAGAAGCGAATTAAATAGAACTGGGGCTATTCTACCCCGATTATCATTGTTTAGACCAGAAAGGCAATCCTGAAAATTCCCAGAAAATCCCTCTCTCTCCTGGAAGATAAGACAGGCAACAGCCCGGTAATTTTTGCTGTTTACTTGATAAGCTAAGACGCATCTTAACCGCCTATCCTTAGATTAGCTTAATCTCCCCTAATCCCTTTACTTTTGCCTCTTGCCTCTTGCCCCTTGCCTCATCTCAATCAGCAATTTAAATGCGCGGGCAGCTTATTACACCTTGCCGTCTCTGAGGAAAAAATGTCAGAATTAGAAATAATTAGCATTGGATATAGCAATTAATCTATGAAAATCCTCCCCAAGGTCAAAGCCCCCACCTTCGTGCAAATGGCACAATGGATCATTAATCCCGTGGGTTTTATGGAAAATGCCGCCCGCAAGCATGGCGATATTTTTAGCACAAAAGTGGGTTTAACTGTAGATAATTTTATCTTTGTCAGTAGTCCTGCGGCTCTACAACAGGTTTTAACTAATGACCGGAAACAATTTTCGGCACCGGGGGAAGCTAATCGGATTATTGCCCCGATTATTGGTGATTATTCCGTCGTCATGTTAGACGGAGATATCCACAAAAAACGTCGTCAGCTTTTATTGCCACCTTTTCACGGGGAAAGAATGCGTTTCTACGGCGATTTAATCCGCGATATTACCCTGAGAGTAATGGCAGAATTGCCCCAAAATCAACCTTTTAAAGCCCGTTCAGCGACCACAGCGATTGCTTTACAAGTAATTATGGAGGCAGTTTTTGGAATTAGTCAAGGGGAACGTTATCAAACCCTGAAAAAAATTCTGGCTGAAATGCTCGATATTTTTAACTCTCCGGTGATGGCTTCTTTGTTATTTTTTCCAATTTTGCGGGCTGATTTGGGTGCTTGGAGTCCCTGGGGAAAATACCAGCGTTCCCAAGAAAAAATTGATGATATTATCTATACAGAAATTGCCGAAAGAAAAGCTAATCCTAACCCCAATCGTACCGATGTTTTATCACTACTGATGTCGGCCCAGGATGAAGAAGGCAACCCGATGAGCGATAAGGAATTGCGCGATGAATTAATGACCTTATTATTCGCAGGTCATGAAACCACCGCCACCGCTATGTCTTGGGCGCTCTACTGGACTCATCGCTATCCAGAAATTCAAGCAAAAATTCTGCAAGAAATAGCCACTTTAGGAGATAATCCTAACCCCATTGATATAACTCGATTACCCTATCTTTCGGCGGTTTGTTCGGAAACTTTACGCATTCATCCCGTGGGAATGTTAACTTTCCCGCGAGTAGTGCAAGAACCGGTAGAACTAGATGGTTATCCTTTAGAAAAAGGGACAATTCTTATGGGTTGTATTTATCTGTCCCACCACCGCGAGCAAACTTTCCCCGATTCCCATACTTTTAAACCAGAACGCTTTTTAGAAAAACAATTCACCCCCTACGAATATATGCCTTTTGGTGGTGGGGCGCGTCGTTGTATCGGGGAAGTTTTAGCTATCTACGAGATGAAAATCGCTATCGCCACAATTTTGGCCAATTATCAGTTAACTCTAGTTAATAATACCCCCGAAAAACCCAGCCGTCGCGGTGTCACCCTTGCTCCCTCGCGAGGAGTTCCCATGGTCTTAAAAGGACGACGGGAACCTCTGGTGACTGCCCCCATGCTCGCCGAAATTTCTTAAAAAAACTGACAAAATATTGTACAATCAGAGTTGTGGTATCATATATCATAACTCTGCTTTTTTGTCAATAAAATTGGGGATAATTATGGTCTTAATTCGTTTAGCTAAATCTTGGCAAATTTCCGAAAATGAAGTTACTTCCGAAAGTGTTTATTTTAACCGTCGTCGCTTTTTACAGGGGTTAATCGGGACAGGAATTGCGGGGAGTTCCCTATTATTAACTGCTTGTGGTAAATCCTCTTCCTCGGAAGCTTTAGAAAAAAGTTTGCAATTACCTAAAATTGCAGGGTTCAGCAAGAATCCGAATTTTTTAACGGTAAATCGCCCCATAGTTGCCGAAACTGTAGCGGGGAGATATAACAATTTTTATGAGTTCGGAGGGGGGAAAAATATCTGGTTAAAAGCGCAGAAATTACCGACGAATCCCTGGACGGTAGAAGTGGGAGGATTGGTAAAAAATCCCCAAACCTACGATATAGATACTATTAAAAAAACCTTTCCTCTCGAAGAAAGGATCTATCGTTTTCGTTGTGTGGAAGCTTGGTCAATGGTGTTACCTTGGCTGGGTTTTCCCATGAGTGCTTTAATCGCAGCAGTGGAACCAAAACCAGAAGCTAAATTCGTCCGTTTTACCTCCTTTTATGATCCCGAAATTACTAAGGGGCCAGGATTACATTTAGGAGCCTTACCCTGGCCCTATACAGAAGGTTTAAGAATTGAAGAAATGGCCAACGAATTAGCTTTCTTTGCCGTGGGAATTTTCGGTCATGATTTACCCAAACAACACGGCGCACCCTTGCGAATGGTTATTCCTTGGAAATACGGTTTTAAAGGGGCAAAATCAATAGTAAAAATTGAATTTACCGCCAAACAACCCGCCACCTACTGGAACACAATTGACGCTCATGAATACGATTTTGAGGCTAATGTTAACCCCAGTAAACCCCATCCCCGTTGGTCGCAAGCAACGGAGAAATTTATCGGCAGTAGAAGTGATTTATCTTGGGAAATTATCGAAACTCTGCCCTATAATGGCTATGGTGAATATGTGGCTAGTTTATATAGTTAAGTTTGATGATTATCCCCATTTATTCATTTAAAGGAAGTATTTATGGACAATAAAACTCTGTACGAACAAGACTTTTATCTCTGGATTAGAACTACTATTAATCAACTGCAAGCGAGACAGTTTGAGCGGGTAGATTTAGAGAATTTACTGGAGGAATTAGCAAGTATGGGAAGGAGTGAAAAGCGCAAAATTGAAAATCTTTTGATTCAATTACTGGTACATTTGCTGAAACTAACTTACTGGACAGGAGAAAAATCTAGAAATGAGGGTCACTGGAAAGGGGAAATTATCAACTTTCGCCGACAAATAATCGAAGAAATTAAAGATAGCCCTAGTTTAAAACCCTATATTCTGGAAATCTTTGAGGAATGCTATCAATTTGCTAGAAAAGAGGCTCAAGTTAGAACTCAATTACCTCTTGATACTTTCCCCCCTATTCCCATTGGTTCCCTTGAACAAATTCTCGATGAAGATTGGTTTCCCACTAATAACCATGAGTAATATATAGAGGTAAATTATGGATAATAAAACCATGTACGAAGAAGACTTTTATCTCTGGATTAGAACTACTATTAATCAACTGCAAGCCAGACAGTTTGAGCGGGTAGATTTGGAGAATTTACTAGAGGAGTTAGCAAGTATGGGAAGGAGTGAAAAGCGCACAATTAAAAGTCTGTTAACCCGATTATTAGAACATTTACTTAAGCTCAAATATTGGGCGGCAGAAAGAGAGAGAAACGAAGGTCACTGGAAGGGAGAGATTAGAACTTTTCGTCTCGATATATTAGATGAACTTAAAGATAGTCCTAGTCTGAAACCTTATCTTTTGGAAATTTTTGATGAATGTTATCTTTCAGCCCGAAAAAATGCCAGTGACCGCTCTCAATTACCCCTCGATACTTTCCCCGCTATTCCCCTTGGTTCCCTTGAACAAATTCTCGATGAAGATTGGTTTCCTGCGGGCGATAATCTGGAAATATAGCCATCAGTTAGACTGCTCCATACTGCTCTAACAAAAAACAACTATACCCCGATAGCGATCGCTAAAAGTCGAATAATTGTAAGTTTTTGTCAAGGGGTGCGGTCAGATCGAAGAATCATTGCTAGAATGAGCCTAATTGTCAGTGCGATGCCGAAGGCACTGCATAGCAGATCGCCGATCTGGTAGGGTGCGTTCCCTAATGTGGCTCCCACTGCTCCAGCGATCAATTTTTGGGGAACGCACCATGCCCATTGATTGAAGCTGTGGTCTAAATTTGATCGCCGATCTTATAGTACGGGGCCTGGTGATGCTCACACAAATGATACTGAATTGCCAGATATTGGAGTTCACTACTGGCTAGATGCAGGAACAAGGCTGAAATACATTTTGAAAGTCTGGGTTGAGGATTAAAGAGCTTGCGAATTAGTAGTCAGGGTGGGCGTTTGCTCACCTTGCTTTTTCATGCGGTAATATGGAATGAGATGGTGAAAGACTGAGACTATAGCTATGACGCTCGCATCAAATAAACAAACCGCTATCATTCGTACAGAGCGAGGACTGACAATCGCAGGAACCCGCATCACCCTCTATGATGTAATGGATTATGTGACTGCTCAATATCCACCTAAGTTCATTCAGGGATTATTTGATCTGACGGAAGAGCAAATTAACGCTGCCCTGGCTTATATTGAGGCTCATCGTGCGGATGTAGAAGCTGAGTACCAGCAAGTTCTCAAAGAAGCTGAAGAACTGCGACAGTATTATGAAGAGCAAAATCGTGAGCGAGTTGCCCGTATTGCTGCTAAGCCGCCAAAACCAGGCACAGAAGCCATTCGAGCAAAACTTCAAGCGGAAAAAGCCAAGTTGGCATCACGGGCATGAATTTTCTAGTTGATCATAACTTACGAGGGCATTCTCTTGTCCTCGCCGGAGTCCTTGCTGCGAGTGGTTGGCTTGACTTGATCTCGATTCGTTTTATTCTGTTTGAAGAAGTTGGGTTAGCTGTCACGAGCGATGATCGCATTGTTTGGCGGTATGCTCAAGCCAATCAGATGATCCTGATCACCGCTAACCGAAGCATGAAAGGCAAAGATTCCCTGGAGCAAGTGATGCGGGAGGAAAATACCCCCACATCATTACCCGTCGTGACAATCGGTAATATTGAGCGACTACTTGCCGAGCCAGATTATCGAGATCGTTGCGTTAACCGTTTGGTTGATATTGTAGTTGATATTGAAGATTATCAAGGCGCAAGACGCATTTTCATTCCGTGACGCGCCGAATGCTAGAGCCGTTGAAGTCTATCTGTAGGGACACGGCATAACGGGTTCGTTATACTGAATCGGTTTTTAATAGCATGATTAACTGCCAATCCAACTTGAAAAACCCGCTCCCTTCTCCCCACTGCTGTAACAAAAAACAACTATCTCCCGATAGCGATCCCTAAAAGTCGAATAATTATAAATTTTTGTCAAGGGGTGCGGTCAGACAGAGGAATCATCGCTAGAATAAGCCTAATTGTCAGAAATTTAGTTAACCAAGGTTTTTGGCAATATGCTAGTCTGGCTAACAGGCTTTTGGGGGTGATAAAGGGAAAACTTCTGGCGATTGCGCCTAAATGGGGTGATATACAGAAGGTTGACCCATATCGTTACTTTGGAGAGTTTTATGGAGAAAGTTGACCTATAATATGTAGTTAGACCGAAATTTGTTTTAAAGAATTAAGGATTTGACCAAATGAATGAATTGATCGGTTCATTAATCGGGACTTTAGGTAACATGGCTGTTGGGAAAATACCAGATGTTATATCTTCAATAGCAGGATCACTTGATGCTCAAAGAGAGAGAAAAGAGAAAGAGGAGACTTTCAACCAAAAATTAAAACAAAGATCAGAGGCATTATCACAAAGACAACAGCGTCCCGGCTTATGTAATATTGCCTTGATTACCCCCGATGGGGAAAGAATAATGATGCAATCATATACACAATATTATGCAGGAGACTATATTATTTATGAATTAAGCTATAGGAATCTCGAAGATGGTAGATGGAGCGGTAGTTATCGGAAAATGTCTAACCATTTATTTTCCAGTGATAGCTTTGAACGGGGTCAAAATAGAAGAGTATGTATTGAAAAATCCCGAAAATCCTTGCTAAAATTAATTCAACAGCAGATTGTAAGAGAAATTGACTAAAGAGCGATCATATCGCACTGTTTCTTGTACATAGTCGCCGATCTGGTAGGGTGCGTTCCCTAATGCAAGTCCCACTGCTCCACTGATCGATTTTGGGGAACGCACCATGCCCATTGATTAAAACTGTAGGTTTAAGTGTGGTGTGGGCTAATCTGACTAACAGGCTTTTGGACGTGATATAAAGATAGTATGGGTGACGGTTTATCTGATGACGGAGAATGGATATGTGGAGTATGTCTTTCAAGCATTGCTTACCCCCGCTAAAGGTTAAAATGATCATGAAGAAATAGAATTACTTTAATGAAACTAGATCGTATTACGAGCAATCCAAACCGTATGAATGGGCAACCCTGCATCCGTAACCTTCGCCTTACGGTTCGTCGAGTGATTGAGCTACTGGCAACTTATCCCGATCGAGCAGAATTACATCAAGAGTTTCCCGAACTGGAGGATGAAGATATTCGACAAGCCCTAATTTTTGCCTCTTCCTACTTGGATGATCGCATCATTGAACTTCCTAATCGCTATGAAGCTGTTGCTTGATCAGGGACTACCGCTTTCTGCGGCAACTTTATTATGTGATGCTGGGATCGACACTATTCATGTTGGCCAAATAGGGATGTCTGAAGCTGAAGACTCAGACATTATCCAAAGGGCTAGAGACGAGGGACGGGTTGTTGCTACTCTCGATGCGGATTTCCATACATTGCTGGCACTTGATGTGGCGAAGACTCCTTCAGTCATTCGCATTCGGGTTGAAAGATTACGCGCCCAAGCACTTACGAATCTTTTGTTGACAGTAATCCCTGAGTGCGAGGAGGATTTAGAACAAGGATCAGCCATTACGGTTGAGCCAAGCCGTATTCGTATTCGTCGTTTACCATTAGTGTCTGATGTCTAACGGAAACGTTATACTGAATCGGTTTTTAATAGCATGATTAACTCCCAATCCCACTTAAAAAAACCCGCTCCCTTCTCCCCACTCTCCTATAACTTTTAAACAGGATTTAGTATAACTATCTAAATTACTCGTTAAGACTGTCTATGAGCAGGGAGCAGGGAGAAAAAACCTGACTACTGACTGAAAGCTGATCACTGACAAAACCTATCCCAAAACGATCGAATCGCGCAGGGATTGAATTTCCTCGGTTTGTAAACGCGCCCCAAAAGTAGAAACCACCCGGGCAGCCGCTAGAGAAGCGAGATTTCCTGCTCCTTTGTAACCCATACCGTGGGTAATACCGTAGAGAAACGCACCTGCATACATATCCCCTGCGCCGACGGTATCGATCGCCTGTACGGGATGGGAGTCAATTTCCAGGAGATTTTCGCCATCATAGATCAAAGAACCACTAGCACCCCGGGTGATAGCGAATCCTTTGGCAATGGTTTTAAAATAGGCGATCGCTGACTCGATTTCCTCGCTGCCAGAAATAGTCAAAGCTTCCGACTCGTTAGCGAAAACGAAATCTAACCCCGTTCCGATCATTTCCAGTAATCCCTCCCGGAAGAAGATCGCCATATTGGGATCCGACAGGGATAAAGCGGTTTTCACTCCAGCAGCCTGAGCAATTTCTCGCCCTTTAATAGCGGCAGCTTTGGCAGTGGGAGAGGTGACGAGATAACCTTCGAGATAGAGATAATCGGCATTAGCGATCGCTGAGGGGACTAATTCCCGTTCGGAAATTTCCCCGGTGATGCCGAGAAAAGTATTCATGGTGCGATCGGCATCGGGAGTCACAAAAACTAGACATTTTCCCGTGATTCCCACCTCTTTTTCGCCGCCGTGTTCATTGGTATGCAAACCACAGGCCCGCAGATCTTGCAGATAAAACTTACCTAATTCGTCATTGCCCACTTTACAGGAATAGAAACCTCTACCCCCCAACTGAGCGATCGCTACTAGGGTATTCGCCGCCGATCCGCCGCCGCTGCGTTTACAATCAAGAGCCAATTTTTCCATCAACTGGGTTTGACGATTTTCGTCCACCAGCGTCATCACTCCTTTATCGATGCCTAATTCTTGCAGTAATTCAGGAGAGACTTGAAATTCCATATCGACGAGCGCGTTACCGATCCCATAAACGTTGTATTGTTTGCCCATAATTTAGTCGATCGCCTAAAAATACTTTGTTATTGATAGTAGGGAAATAAGGAGCAAAAAGCTAGGGGCTTTTTTCAGCCAGAGAATACCATAATCAAAAATAATGGGTGTGCTAGTCTCACACCCCCAGTAATTTGTGTTAAGTTTTGTTTAACGAAGCCACTTTAAGCCTCATCGTAGGCTTCTAGATCCAACAGATAAAGATAAGGTTCGGCTAATTCCTGCCTTTGAAAAGCGATCGCTCGCAACAGATGCCAATCCCGCAAAGCCTCGAAGGGGTTGCTATACTCATCTTTTTCTAGTCGTTCGGCTAAAGAAGCAATATCAGCGGCGGTATATTTGGCAATATCTTGATCAGTGAAGCTTATAACTGTCATTTCTGCACCTCCCTCGACCTTTGTTCTATTTCTAGCCTAACATATATTCTGAGTTGAAAAAATGCCTTCCCCGCCAAGTTAAGAACTGTAAATGGAAGGGTAATTGTGGTACAATTCCAGCAAAAAAGCTATTTTTGATTGATCTTCTATGAAAACAGCCCTCATTACCGGTGCTTCCACTGGTATCGGTGTCGTCTTTGCCCGTCAACTTGCCCAACGGCAAATGGAGCTAATTTTAGTCGCTAGATCTAGGAATAAACTAGAACAATTAGCGGCGGAATTAGAGGAACAATACGGGGTAAAAGTGACAGTTATCGTTCAAGATCTGACCGTTGCCGGGGCGGGAAAGCTTGTATATGATACGATGAACCAAAAAGGAATCAACGTTGATTTACTGGTCAATAATGCCGGTTTTGGTGATTATGGGGCTTTTAGCGAGCAGGATTTAGCCCGACAGTTAGAAATGATCCAGTTAAATAATCTGGTATTGGTGGAATTAAGCCACTATTTTCTCCGTCCCATGCTTGCTGGTGCTGGGGGGGCAATTATCAATGTTGCTTCCATTGCCGGGTTTCAACCGCTGCCCTATCTTTCCGTCTATGCGGCGACAAAAGCTTTTGTCCTCAGCTTTAGCGAGTCTCTCTGGGCAGAAAATAAAGACAAAGGCGTTAAAATCCTCGCTCTTTGCCCCGGTCCGACGGAGTCGAATTTTTTTGAGGTAGCCCGATTTCCCAGTGCCTTTATGGGCAAAAACGGCCGGTTAGATTCGGCAGAAGTGGTGGTACAAGAGGCTTTAACTGCCTTGGCAAACAAACGCCCCAACGTGGTAGCAGGTAAATTGGCTAATAAAATTATCGTCAATCTGCCCCGTTTTTTACCCAGAAGTTGGATCGTGTCTTTGATAGAAAAGCAATTCAAGCTATAACTAGGGTCTGCTGAAAAAGTTTATTGGTGGGGTTAGGAGTCAGGAGCCAGTAGTCAGTAGTCAGGAGAATTAAGAATGAGCATTAATCAATTAAATGCTCTATTTAGAGATTTTATAGAATTTTATGCCTATTTTTCTAATTTTTGAACTATCAAAAATTAATTATAGCAGTTTTCATCAGAATGAGGCATGGGCAAGGGGCTTAAGCCCCTTGTTGGCAAAACTTGTCGATACCTCAGTAACGTGAAAAGTGCTATATGCAAGAACTCTAATCAAGCTAATTAGAGCAATTGCTGATAGGATTTTAAGGGAATACCTGTCCGGTTTCTCACTTCGATGGCCGAACGATAGACACCGTTTTTTTCTCTTTCGGCGACAATTTTATCGGCCAGGGAAAAGTCAAGACCGAGATTGACTAATTCCGCAACGGAGTAGTAGTTTAAACAACGCCAAGAAACGTCAACTTCTTGGCGAATATCGTAGGCAAAGATAATCCAAGGTTCCAATTTTTTGAGATAATTTTCCGGTAAACCAGCCAGGAAGTGTAATTCTTCTAAATCGGTAAAAATATGTCCTTCATTACGGACAGAAACGATATCATTGGCATAGACAATCGGCAACCCTAATTTATGAACCAGATCGTTGGTGGAACAGCTGTTAATATCAATTTTTTCGAGAGGAGAGGATGACTGTCTAGAATCGGTTCTATTTGCCGAAGCTATTGGATGGGAATTAAGCTGTTGACGGATGTATAAACCCAGGCCGATTTGGGCAAACCAAATGACGATAAAAGCCTCTTGTGTAAGGAAAATAAAGGAGATAATTGTCAAGGCAATGCCGACGGATAACCAGCTTTGGTTATTAGTTTTTTTGCCAGCATTAGCAATGGCAAGCCCACCAAAAACTGGGACTAAGGATAGCCAGATCCACTCGGAAGATTCGGGAGGGCGAGGAGAGAGATTAGACATATTTTTTTAAAGAGAATCTAAATATTTTCTGCGTTTTTCTTCGTATTCTTCAGCAGTAATAATTCCCTGATCGTAAAGCTTTTTAAGCTGGAGTAAAGTAGCGGTTTTTTGCTGGCCTGATTCTGGCAGTCTTCGCTCTGTACTGTTGGCGAGATAGTTAGGATTGTATTTAGCATCAAAAGCTTGATCTGACATGATGATTAAACCAATAAATTCAAAAAAAGCAATGATGCCGGGGATCAAAGTCCAGAAGAAAAGTAGATAGAGAACACCAGCCAAATTCTCCCCTAGATAAAATTTATGGATGCCAAGATAACCGAGAAAAAAGGCTAGTAAAGCCGCTATAGTTCTATTTCTCATAATTTTTGAGATTTCCCTAATTTAGCCAAAAGAAAGTATAAAACCACGATGCCTGCCTGTAATTCCAAGAGAGTAATATAACCCTTGACTAGATAATTTAATTCTAGGGAGGAATTAAAGGCAAAAACTAGCACACCCAAGACTAAAAAAGGCAGTAAACGCCAGCCAGACTTGGGTATTTTTATTCCCGTACTGTTAACCTGATCCATGGGCTAATTCTCTAGGTTGATCTTTTTCGGTGATAGGAGCAAAATCGGTCTTTGTCAAGGGGTGCTTTGATTAACTTTTAGCATCTCAACGAGGATATTATGGGCATCCTTGGCTGATTCTAGGGTGCGCTCAAAAGGTATTCTAATTGTTTGACTCTCCCCTAATTTTTCTACGGCTAAATCCATGCCTTGGGGATCGATGGAGAGCATTTGAGCGGTTTCTGCATCGGTAATATTACCGTAAACTTGAGCGTAGAAAAGCACGGCATCACCGTGATCCTTGTTCATGTGTTTACAGATGCGATCGCTAATGGCGGGAGTGATAGTTTCAGACATAAATATTTCCGAAAAAAATCGATAATAAGGTGGGGACGGATAAAAGCCAGTTCTAAATCGAGGCCAATGGGGGCATATTAGTTAGGGTAGCCTAATTAATCGCTAATTGCCAGATAATTTGGGCATGGGCAGGGCAGACATCAATGATAAGTTTAATATTATTTTCTTGACAAAAAGCTTTAATTGTGCATTGATCTAATTGTCCCACTGAAGGTCAATCGGGGTAGAGAGTAAAGTCCGGGGCTGCCCGCGAATTTAAATTGCCTGTTGAGATGAAACAAGAGGCAACAGTAAAGGAATGGGGAGAGATTCAGCTAATCGGATAGGCGATTAAAATGCCTCTTAGCTTAAAACCCCACACCCTACCCCCACTAACAAACTTTTTCAGTACACCCTATATATTTTATCGTTCACAACCGACAACAGAAGCGGTGTAGGTATTACCGATATGCTGAATACCATTGACAAAAAGATTAACTAAAAAAGGTTGATCATTTGCGCGTACTGTGGCAGTAATTGTTAAGGGTTTATCGGGTTCGATTCGTACTCCATTAGTATTAAAAAATTCCTCGTTAGTTTGGTCGCTATACTTGAGAAACAGCCGGATATCAAAGGAGGCAGCCCGGGGGACAGAAACCGTAACGATAAACCTCTGAAAACGTCTCCCCCCCGGCACTGCCCAATCGGTATTCCAATTATTACGAGTTATCGTAACACCGAAAGGCCCTGGAACAGTGGGTTGTGAGACGCTTTTCGTAACTTCACTACCTTCACCGCCTAATAGAGAAAGTGGCCGACAATTTTGCGCCGCTGCCGGTAGATGTGAGCTTAATAATACCGCCGATAGACTCAATAACCCAGTGATAGAGGTTAATTTCATCATTGATTTTGTCTCCAATTAATAGAACCTATCCAAAAATTATAGATGATCATGACGGTAAAAAAAGGCGATTTAACTTAATTGAGGTAAATTACCAGAAAAATGCCGATCATCAACCTTAATTTTCAAAAAAGGGTTTAAAATTGATTCATAATTTCCATATAAATATGTTCTAACTGTACCGTCTGACGGGCGATAGAATCAATATTAATGCCGTCGAATGCCCGAATAATCTCGCTTAATTCTAGATGTTCATCTAACCAAAAAGCTAAATCTTTACCGTAAAATTTGGGAGTAAATCCTAACTGTTTACCTCGATTTATGGCCGCTTCTTGAGCCTGGGTATCCATGATAATAATTTCTTTCGCAGGAATGTGCTGACGCAGCTGATTTAAATTACCTTCGGCAATAATACGACCTTGTTTTAAAATCCCGATACGTTGACAGAGACGCTGTGCTTCATCGAGGAGATGAGTAGTTAATAAAATTGTCATTCCCTGGCGCCGTAATTCTCCAATTAAATCCCAAATTTCATAACGAGATTCGATGTCTAAACCAGTAGTTGGTTCATCGAGAATTAATAATTTTGGCTGATGAACAATAGCCACGGCAATATTCATCCGGCGCTGCATTCCACCGCTTAAAGTTTCCACTGGACTACGGGCGCGATCAAGCAAATTTACTGCGGATAAACTGGCTTTAATCCGATGACGACGCTGGGGGCGATCGAGTCCATAAATCTGAGCAAAAAAGTTGAGATTTTCCTCACAAGTAAGGGATTTGTACAATAAATTTTCTTGCGGGGCAACCCCAATTAATTCTTTAGTAACTCTGGAAATTGGCAAATAATTAAAGGTAATTTCTCCCGATGAGGGTTTTAATAAATTACAAATTAAGTTAATAGTGGTGGTTTTTCCCGCACCATTGGGACCGAGTAAACCGTAAATTTCCCCCGCTTCAATATGAAAGTTTAATTGATCTAATACTAAGCGTCTTCCGTAATTTTTTTTGACATTATTAATAGTCAGCATTTTTAATAAAGTAACAAGGATAGTCAGAAGTCAGAAGTCAGAAGTCAGGATTAGGGAGTGGAAGATATGGGAAGACAAATTAATAAATACTCTTGCCTTTTCTAACTGATAACTGATAACTGATTACTGATTACTGATAACTGATAACTGATTTACAATCGGCGTTCAAGGTTTAACATTTGTCGATAGGTAAGCCAACCACCTGCTACCATAGCTAGGGCAAAAAGACATAGAAAGCGAAAATGAGAGCTAATATCTTGTATATTTTCGCCCTTTGCCCAAACAGCAATTAAAGCTTCATTCATGTGGTAGATCGGGTTATATTTAGCCAGAGATAGAATATTGTCGGGGAATAAAGCAGTGGGGAGAAAAACGCCGCCTAAAATTAATAAAGGAACCCCAAAAGTTCCCACCAAGGCATTAACATCTTCCGTTCTTTTCGCCAGTTGAGTACCGAGGATAAATCCTAAACCCACATAGGCGGTGATACTAAGAAAAATAATTAATAATTCTAGAGGAATTGAGCCTTTAAAAGTGGCTCCATACTGTTTAGCAATAGAATAAACTAAAACTGTCTGACAGGCGGCAATCACACAATGGGCGAGAAAAATGCCGATAAAATAGGAAACACCGCTTAAAGGCGATAAAAATAACCGTTTAATCGTTTGTTGTTCCCTTTCTGCTACTACCGTCGCCACGGTTCCCCCCAAACAACTAAAGAAAAGTGCCGCCCCAACGAGGGTGGGAGGAGTAGCCAGAGCCATCGCCTCGGCAAGCTCAATTTTGCCTTTTTCTGCCATAATATAGCCATTTAAGAGCAGGACAAGGATCGGGAAAATGCCCCAGAGGATTAAGCTACGCCCGCGTCGGATTAATTCTACTAAAATTCGTTGAGCGATCGCTAAAATTTCCTGCCAATATTTCATAGAATGTTAGTGTAATTGTTTCTCCCTGTAGAGAAATAAGTTTTTCTACTTTTGACTTAGGCTTATTTTGACATACTCCCACCGTCAAGCTACGCTGTGACGGGGGATTCTTTCCACATCGCTGTTAGAAATTCCTTGTTCAACGAGACAGCTTAGATTTTCAATGTCTCCATTAAAAACCCAGAGGTCGGACTCTCCCAAGGCGTTTGGGTCGGTTTCTGTTTGCCCAACAGTACCGTTGAGATGATTTCCCAAATATTTCAACCCTTTTTTCAGAATATTTATTGCTGCATTATGATCCCTATCTAAGACTGTTTTACAGTTAGGACATTGATGAGTTCTAGTGCTTAATGATTTTTGAACCCTCGTCCCACAAACTGAACAATCTTGAGTCGTGAAATGGGGAGATACAGCAATACAAACAATCCGATAAATCTTGGCAAAATAATTCAACCATTCAGTGAATTGATACCAAGAAGCATCGGAAATCGACTTGGCAAGCTTACGGTTTTTTACTAAGTTTCTTACCTTTAAAGCTTCATAGACGACCAGATCATTAGACTGGACTAACGCCAAAGCATCTTTAATTGCTTTGTCTTTACGTTGTCTTGATACTTTAAGATGAAGTCTAGCCACTTTTATCCGTTGCTTGTGATAGTTGTTAGACTGTTTCTTTCCTTGACGAAATTGTTTTGATAATCTCCTTTGTGCTTTTTTCAGTCGTTTTTCTGACTTTCTTAAATAACGTAGATTTTCTACGGTATTGCCTTGGGCATCGGTATAAAATTCCTTTATTCCTAAGTCAATTCCTGTTATTTGTCCCGTTGGTTTATGGTATTCTTGCCGTTCTACGTCAATCAAAAACTGACAATAATAACCGTCAGCACGTCTAACAACTCTTACCCGTCTAATCTGTTGCTCTGAATAATAAACTAAAGTTTTTTGACTACACCATAAATCAAATTCTCCTGCTTTAAAACCATCAGTAAATCTGATTTTACGTCGATCATCAGATAGTTTGTAGCCCGTTAGTTTATACTCAACGGAACGGCTATGCTTTTTGAAACGAGGAAAACCTTTTTTACCTGGTATCTTAGCATGACAATTCTGGTAAAACTTACTAATTGATTGCCAGGCTCTATCAGCAGCCGATTGACGAGCTTGAGAGTTTAATTTATTAACCCAAGGTGTCTCTTTATTGTTAGCTAGTACCGCACAAAGCTTTTGGAGATCATTGCGGGTTGTCCCTTGATTTGACCGCCAATGACGAACACAAGAGTTACGGACAAACTGAGAAGTTCTGATAGCTTCATCAAGTTTCTGATATTGCTCTGGTGTTCCGTTTTTTAGCTTCGCTTCTACGACTAGCATTTAACAATCCACGACCATTGGATAAATTAAGTATAACACAGTTTACCCACAGAGGGTGGAATTAAACCGATGCTCTGGGGTTGATATTCTGGTCAGATTTCATCCCGCGCTAATTTTGGTGAATATCTTGTCGAAAAATCTAGCGGGGGCATTCATCCGACATTTTAGGTAAGTGTTCCAGAGCTTGATCAGCACGCAATCTTACCACTATTTCCGCTTCTGTCTCCCGAATCTGTCCTAAAAGTTCCCGAATCGCCCCGCGAAATGCCGCCGCCGCAGTTCCTAGTCCCTCCAATCCGACGATCGCCGCATATCTAACCACCCACTCTGGATCCCCTTGCGAAAGTTTCTCCAGTGCCGTAAAAACGTCCTTCTGAGCCTCAGAGACCCGACTTTTCTCCAAATCAGACCAAATTATATTTCCCAAGCCTCTAGCCGCCCCTCGCCGCACGCTAAAGGAAAAATCACTCACCGCCGCATCAAGTAATAAGTTCAATCCTCGCACATCGCCAATTCCTGCTAGGGCGCGGGTTGCCCAAGCTCTCGCCCCATAATTATAACCGTCTAGGTTGGCCAGTAAATAGGGGACCGCCGCTTTGCCGATGGCGATTAAACCATCCACGGCTGCCACGGAGGCGCCGGGGTTATTATATCTCAGGACATCGGTGAGGGTGGGTATTGCCGCTTCACTTTTGGCGGCGGCTAAATTTTCCACGGCGGTTAGTAACTCATTAGCTGAGTCGGCTTTTTCGACGGCGATAATTAAAGTCTCAACGGTGGGAAGCATTGGTTATCAGTAGAGGGGATGAGGGGTTAGGGGTTGGGGTGTGGGGAAGTGGGGAAGTGGGGAAGTGGGGAAGTGGGGAAGTGGGGTGTGGGGTGTGGGGTGTGGGGTGTAGGGTTTTACCGATTTTCAGGGGGTCAATTACCTAATTTTCAGGGAAAAAGTGCCTAAATTTCCCCCCCGATCACCCCAATGTCTGGCACTTTTTGATGGGAAAAAAGTCTAAAAGTCTTATCCAACAAGGTTTTTAGATTTATTCAGCAAGCCCCAAGTAAAGCCACTGCTTTTACTTGGCATCTCCCCGTGAACGAAGAATCCCCAGGCCTTTAGGCAACGGCAGTGTCAATGTACTTGTCCGCGCAGAGCATAACGATCTTTTTCTAAACCGAAAGCGAAGAGAAAAGAATGGCGTATGGTGGGGTTAGAGAGAGTAAAAAAGAGAAAGAGAGCAATAACAGCCAATCCTGACGATAAAGTAAACATAGTTTCGTAGGAAATTGCTAAAACCCCCAGAATTGGACCGGCTAAGGCTGTTCCCACATCAAAACCGCCGATACAGATAGAATAGGCCCGGCCGCGTTCTTGGGGCCCAGAGCGATCGGAGATTAAAGCCAGTAACATAGGGAATAAAATCCCCCCTCCCGTACCTTCGAGAATAGCGGCTAAAATTAAAGCCGAGGAAGATCGAGCAGAAGATAGAACCAACATGGATAAACCATAGCAAAAAATGCTAATAGTGATGAATAAACCCCGTCCATAGCGATCACTGGCTCCTCCCGACAAAATCCGTCCGATTACGCCCGATACTGCCGCACAACTGTAGAATAGACCAGGACTAAAAGGTATCTGATTTTCGAGGAGAAACAGGGGTAAAAAAGCGACTAAACCGCCGAATAAAGTACCAACCAGCAGAAAAACTAGGGTGGGGACTAAAAAAGCCCGCTCTTGACATAATGCCCAGAAACTGCGCTCAATTGTCGGATTTTCTGCCTTCATTTCGGCTAATTTTTTCTTGAAGTCTGGTTCTTGAATGGAGAAACCCAAGAGAAAGGCGATCGCTCCTGAGGTGGCGGAAACTAGAAATAAACCGTCATAACCGATCGATTCGTAGAGATAACTGCCTAAAGCTGGACCGATTCCCATGCCTAGGGGTGCAGTTAAGCTCATATAACCAATTATCTCGCCCCGTTGACGAACGGGGGAAAAATCCACCACTAGGGTACTGTAACCGGTGGTAAAAGCGGCGATACTGAGGCCATGGTAGGCACGGACGGCGAATAAAGAGGAAAGATCGCGAAAGAATAGATAACCGAGGGGTGCGGTAGCGGCGACAATAGTTCCAAATAAAACCACTAATTTGCGACTGCGGCGATCAACTAGATTGCCTAACCAACTGCGCGATAAAATTAAACCGATAGCAAAGGCCCCCATGACAAAACCGATATCTTGTTTGCTACCGCCTAGGGAGTCAATATAGGTGGGGAGAGTGGGGACGAGAGTGGTGATACTTATCCAGAAAAACAGCGCCGTGACGAAGAGGATCAGTAGTTGACGACGAGTTTCGGCAGTAAGCGATCGAAAAGTTTTGAAAGCGTTCACGACAGTGACCGTCACAGGCAACAAAAAGACCCGGAGATCACGCCAGTCACAAGCATCCCGTATTGCTGCTACCTTCCGGTCCTGACAAGGTTAAGGCGTTGCGATCGCATGAGTCCGAGTCTTTTCTATCATAACATCTTTTTCTGGGATACGGGCATTTTTTTCTGGAGAATTTCCTCTCAATCTAAACTGTAAACAGACATTTTCTCAACGAGGGGGTTTTTGTAATTGTTGTTGTAGAGAAATTTCTGGTTCGATCGCCAATCCGCTAAACTGTCGGATTAAGGGTGAAGGACTCTCCCTAGAATCGGCAGCGAGGAAAAATAACCAACGGCTGCCGGGGGTGAGTTGTTCGATGGAATTGAAGTTACTTGTCAACCAAATTAGCGGTAAATTAGGCAGATTAGCTTTTTTTTGACTAGCTTTTGCATCTATACTGGCTAAAGTTTCTAAAATGACCCTTTCCCCCTGAATTAACCCCGTTTCACCGGTCCAGAGTTTCACATTTAATTGCCGACGATGGGCATAAAAATAGAGGGAAGCAGCGGCAATAATCGCCTGTTCAAAACTGTCTTCTTGCCAATCACAGAGGGTATCGAGACAGATAATCACTTCCTGTCCCCCCGTTAACACTTCTAATTCCCGAATTTGCAATTCTCCCAAACGGGCGCTAGTTTTCCAGTGAATTAAACGGGTAGAATCACCCTGGCGATATTGTCTCAGGTTGCGGGTAAGTCCTTGACTCGCCCTTTGATAATAGCGATTATTTTCTAGTTTTTGTGCCACCTCTTGACCGAGGGAATCGATCAGGGGACATTGTTGTAAGGGTAAAATTTGGGGATAAACTAAAGCTTTAGCCGCTGCTTGCTGACAACGACGACACCAAAATAAACCGAGAGGGGCTGCTGTTCTTAATTGTACTTCTTGCCAGTGATAAATACCTCGTTTACTGGTGGGTAAATAATAAGTCCAACGATGGCAACTTTTGGGGGCAATCGCTTCTATTGGGGTTATTTTTGACCTATCAAGCACAATTGGCAGCAGATCTGTCACTTCTAACAGATTTATCGGCTGATTGCTCGTATTTTCTATCTCTAGGCTAATACTAAGATCGTCTCCCGCACTCACGGGTACAATGGCAAGACGACGCACTTTCAGAGGAAGAAGGGAACGACGCGGTAAGATTATCGATAAAATTAAAAGGGCGATCGTCGTGCCAGAGATAGCATACAACCATCCTGCCATGGTATTGGTCGCAGCTCCGAAAAAACAGAGGGTAATGCCAATGATTACCCCCCCACCGTAAGCGGGTAAGATACCGCGATCTTCTAACCAAGTTTTCATAGGGTTTATTGGTTTTGTCGTCTTTGCTAGAAGGCTAAAATTCAGGCCCACATCTCTATAATTCCCCCAAAAGACCTCGGATCAGCGAAGGGAGTCCTATCCCTTGCCACTACTGTTATTTTTCTTAACAAAACTTAACAATTGAGGGCAAAATTTTGCTTGCTTTTGTGGACAGATTTTGGGATAATATTTTTAAAAGAGTTTATTCATAATTTGAACCTAAGCACTTGCTAATAAACACAAACATCCCATCATGAAACAATTATAACCCAAGCCGCCGGCAAAGTCAAGCCCTCACTCCTAATTATTATTAGATTTCTTGCATAATTAATTTTTGAGAGTTCAAACTCACCGTTCGCTCATTTCTCGAACCGAAAATTTGATAAATTGTCTCAAATACAGTCTAGCAAACGCATTGAGCGTTCTACTCGAATATTTATTAGTACAAAAAGACCATTTGGAAGTTAACGAATTGATCAGGGTTTGAGCGAGTCAATTGGCGATCGCTTTTTCGGCACTTTTCTGCTTACTTTATTCGCTAAAAAGCATACAGGATAAAGGTAACAGCAATTTTAAAACCCTTCCCTTAAAAAAGTAAGCGAACAATGAGTCGAAGGCTCTGCCTTAAAGTAGTATTCAGGTAGAACCTCAACAAAGCGTTCCCAGGTTCTACCTGGGAACGAGCTAAAAATCAGGCCCACATCTCTATAATTCCCCCAAAAGACCTCGGATCAGCGAAGGGAGTCCTATCCCTTGTCACTCTTAGGATTTTTCTTAACAAAATTTAACAATTGAGGGCAAAATTTTGCTTGCTTTTGTGGGCAGATTTTGGGATAATATTTTTAAAAGAGTTTATTCATAATTGTGATTTAAGCAGTTGCAAATAAACACAAACATACCATTATGAAACAAGCATAACCCAAGCCGCCGCTAAAGTCAAGCACTTACTCTAATTATTTTTCGCCTGAAACTTCTAATTCCGTGGGGGGTTGGGGGTATGAATTAAAATAACAAAGGTTGAAAACCGTGTTTGCGGGAAGCTGCGCCGATTTGTTCCATTTTAGGGACAGTAATTTGATTGCGTCCCCAGGAAAAATTAGTTTGCCAACCCTCCAACTCTAATAAAATCGCCTCGGCAAAACAGGCAAACATTTGACGAGAGGGAATATCCATATTAACGATTTTCATAATTTTCCAGTCAATATCGAGGGAATGCTCGACAATGCCGCCCTTAATCACCGAAATATCGGGGGCATTTAACACCATGCCTAAATTTTTCGGATAACCACCATCAATAATAATACAGGGGCGCTTGAGTTTATCTAGATCAATTTCCACCCCTTTAGGCATACTAGCCACCCAAACAATGATATCAGCTAGGGGTAAAGCCTCCTCTAGGGGAAGAATTTTACCGCGTCCTAACTCCTCTTGCAGAGATTGTAAACGCTCTTGATTGCGTGCCACATAGATTAGTTCTTTTGTATCGGTTTTTTCATTTAACCAACGACAAACGGCGCTGCCGATATCTCCGGTGGCCCCACAAACCACGACAGTGGATTGAGCTAAATCGATGCCCATTTTTTCAGCGAGGGTTTCCACCTGAGTGCAGATGACGTAAGCGGTGTGGGTGTTACCAGTGGTGAAACGGCCAAAATCCAGCTCGATATTGCGCACCTGTCGATTATCTTTGAGATTAAACTCCTCGAAAATAATTGAAGAAAAACCGCCGAGTGCGGTGATATTGATATCACTTTTTTGAGCGAGTGCCATGGCATTTAGCACCTTACGAATAGCAGACTTTACCCAACGATTCGACAACATCTCCGGTAAAAAACAGGATTCGATGTATTTTCCTCTGATAGTTTGCCCCGTGATGCTGGTGACATGAAAATCATCGACAATTTGCGGGGGGGCAGCACACCAAAAATCTAATCCCTGGTTAGCATATTCAGGATAACCTAGATCGTCGGCGACCGATTGGGCGTGTTCTAAACTGGTAAGATGACCTATAAGACCAAACATTGATTGTTCTTTCGTTAAACTAGATGGCACTAGATAAAAATTAGGATATTGCTAAGAAATCGTTAAGACTCTTAAATATAATACACAAAAGAGCCGCTCTGTGTTGAGCGGCAGCAGGGCGAAAAAAAGAAATCTCGATGCTCAAGCTTTAGACAGCAGTTAATCCGTAGGCAGACATCCGCATGATATCACGGGTGCTGAAACCAATATTGCTTAAAGCTTCCCCGTAGCTAATCATAAAGTCTTCCACGAGGGCCTCTTTTTCCATACCGAGGATACGAGCATCATCCTCGACTTGATTGAGCATTCTCCAGACAATGGGAAGATTAGCGCGATTTGCCGCTTCTAGTTCCTCTTTAGCGGTTTCAAAGTTAGCTTTTAGCCATTCTTCGCCAAAATTGAGATGTAAATATTCGTCTTTAACTACGCTTTCAGTAATTTTACGCGCAAAAGGGTCAGCAACAGGAATATAAATATTATAGGCAGCGATCGCGAAAGCTTCGATAATCAAAGATTGGATTAATAAACAGGTGACAACTTTACCTTCTGCGTAGGCAATTTGGAAGTTCTCGTGCAGAGAGGAAAAGAATTCTCTGGCATAATCCATATCAGGAGTGATTTTCAAATTTTGGCCGCAAGCTTGAAAACCTTTCATGTGACGGTTTTCCATTTTTGCCAGACGGTGTAACTCTTCTTTGTTATCGGTGAGGATGTCTGCTAATTGAATATAATTGCTATTGGCCTCGTATTCTCCTTCAATAACGATGGCATTAATGCGACTATAGGCTGATTTATAGGTTTCGCTGGTGAAATCAAGCTCTAATGGTACAGCAAGCTCTGGCATAAACTCGATTGACTCCTATTTCTGACGAGATTTTTCCGACGTTCTTTCCAGTCTAGGGTAAGCCTTCTAGATGGAGTTATCTTTTTACGAGTCTAGCTCGATCGGTCTTTTTTGTATAGCTTGGCTTGAGAGGCTGACTTGCCAAGTTAGCTATAGCGGTTATCTTTTGCCACTGAAAACAAGTTTAGAGGCAACCCCTTCTTAACAGACGAGATTGCCGGCTGTTTGCTCAAACCGTGGCCAAAGATTTCTGGCGCTCGGCCTGTTGTAAGATGGCCCTGGCTGCCTGTTTACCCGATAAAGTGGCCCCTTCCATGCTATCAATGTAATCCTGTTGGGTATAACTACCGGCAAGGAAAAAGTTAGGGATAGGAGTCGCTTGCGAGGGACGATAGACATCCATCCCCGGTGCTTCCCGATAGAGACTCTGGGCCAATTTCACCACACTAAACCAAGTCATCTTTAACTCCCGCGAGGAGGGAAATAACTGATGGACTTGCGCTAAAACGTGCTGGGCAATATCTTCATTTTTAGCTTTAATAAAAGGGTCCCCAGGGGTTAAAACCAACTGTAATAAAGAGCCTTCTCCGGGGCGATAATAATCCCTAGGACTGGTGAGAGCAAGATCTGCAAAACAGGAAAAATCCGCTTGGTGGGTGTACAAAAGATTGTCAATTCCCACCGCTTTTTGCAGTTGTCGGCGTTTTTCGGCATCATTTAACTCCGTCACCCAACCGTCAAAACGCAATTGTACCGTAGCGACAGGGACGGCTTCTAGTCGGAAAATATTGTCAAAAATCGGCATTTTCCGCCAATCTTGGGGAATAAGACGCTGAACACCGGGGACATCACCAGCGCAAACGTAGGCATCTGCGGTGATAGTTTCTGTGGTTTCTCCGTTAGCGACGATCAGGCCATTAACTTGCAGATTTTCGCCCTCTCCAGAATAGAGAATTTCCCGCACTTGACGACGGGTAGAGATTTTGGCACCCCGGGCCTCCAGATAGTTAATAATCGGTTTATGCAGGTATTCGTGGGGGGAACCTTCCAACATCCGCAGGACGGAAGCTTCGGTTTTAGCGGCAAAAAATTGGAAAATCGTCAGCATACAACGGGCCGAGATATTTTCCGTATCAATAAATCCTAAGGCATAGGCGATCGGATTCCACATTTTTTTTAAACTGCCGTCATTACCGCCATGGCTACGAAACCAATCGGCAAAACTAATCGAGTCCAGATCCCGAATCGTTTTCATCGCTCCTTGAAAGTCTATCAGACCGCGGACGATGGGACTTGTACCTAAGGCCAGAGAATTAAAGATTTTATCGGCTGCCGAGAGTTGGGAGGAGGTAAAAAAGGCTTTTAAACCGTTAAAAGGCGCACCTGCGACGAAACGGAAGTCTAATTCGCCGATTTTTCCCCCTTCGTTGATAAAAGTGTGGGTGTGTTCTTTGAGCAGTAAGGATTGAAAAGCGCCCACTTTTTTCATTAACTCAAAAAGATTATAGTAACAACCAAAAAAGACGTGCAAGCCCATCTCGATGTGATTACCGTCCGCATCTACCCAACTACCGACTTTTCCCCCGACAAAGGGACGAGATTCTAAGATTTCTACTGTACAGCCCGCATCGACCAGATCGATAGCTGTTGCCATTCCCGCTAATCCCGCACCAACGATCACCACTCGCATTTGTCAAGTTCCTGTTACAATTTTTCACTAAATCTTTATTTTACCCCGATCGGTCTGGTGTTTCTTGCTGGCGATTTTTTCAGGGTCGCTTGAGAGCGTGGGAAAATAATTGAGAGTTGCACTAGGGAGAAGTCATTTTGAAGCGATCGCTAGATGGGAGACAGGGATTAATTATTGTCAGTATTATTTGGATATTGGGGATATTAGTCGATAGATTCTGGTTTAGTCTCGATCATACTATTCCTGCTTGGGATCAGGCCGATTATCTCAACGGTGGGATTATCTATAGCCAAGCTTTCCAAAATCCGCGCTGGTTTGATGGGGATTGGTGGCGCAGTTTATGGCTAATGTCCCCGAAAATTCCCCCTTTAACCTATCTTTTAACGATTCCCTTCTTTAATCTCTTTGGTATTAGTCTTGACGCGGGTATGTGGGTAATGGCTATCTATAGCGCCCTACTGCTCTTTTCTGTGTACGGATTGGGAATTATCCTCTTTAATGGGACTGTGGCTTTATGGGCGGTCTTAATCTGTCAATTTCTCCCCGGTTTATACTATTATCGCCTCGAATATCTCTTAGATTTTCCCTTAGCGGCAATTGTAACGTTTTCTTACTTTTGCTTGACATGGTGGCGATTTAGTGGCACAGGCTGGCTAAAAGCGATCGCTGTGGGGATTGCTTGCGGTTTAGGGATGTTAGTCAAACAAACCGCCCTATTTTTCCTCTTTTTACCGATTTTGTGGGTATTGGGCGAAAATCTCCGGCGAAAACGTTGGGGCAATCTAGCGCAATTAATGCTCAGTTTTTTGACGGCAGCATTGTTAATGTTTCCCTGGTATCGGACGAATTGGTTATTAATGTTAACCGCGGGCAAACGTGCCACGGTAGATTCGGCGATTTTGGAGGGAGATCCGCCTCTTACCAGTCCAGATGCCTGGACATTTTACGCCCAAGTTTTACCCTATTTTCTTTCTTGGGTATTGTTATTAGTTCCCGTGGTGGGATTATTAATCTCATTACGCCATAGAAAAACCGAAGATAAGGTTAATCGTCCTGTGTGGATTTGGTTAGGAGTTTTTCTGCTGGGGGGATACCTATTATCATCCCTCAACATCAATAAAGATGCTCGTTATATTTTGCCGCTTTTACCGACTTTATCCTTAATTTTATCCGTTGGTTTATTATCTTGGCGCGGTCGTTTTGGTCCTGGTATCCGTTGGGGAACGATAACTATTGCCGCTATCCTCACCAGCTTAAATTTATTCCCCTTGGGGGGAGATATAATTACTAACGTTTTCAGTCCCCAATTACAACACCATCCCTATTTAAAAACCGGCTGGCAAAACGAAGAAGTAGTTAAAGAGATTCTAGCGGATTCTCCCTATCTTCGCAGCACCCTAGGGGTTTTACCTTCCACCCCCGAATTAAATCAACATACCTTCTCTTTCTACGGTGGTAAACATAATTCCCAGGTTGCCGGCAGACAGGTGGGAGTTCGGGAAGAAGATATCGAAAAGGATGTCAATTCTTTAGATTGGTTTTTAACTAAAACTGGTGAACAGGGTTCCGTCCCCGATGTCCAGAAAAAAATTGTTAATCGAGTCGCCACCGGGCCAGATTTCCAAGTGGAGAAAACTTGGCAGCTGCCAGATGATAGCACCCTGTCCCTACACCGAAAAATATATCCTTCTGTCACGGTTAACCCCCTTGAAAATGCGCCAAAACGGGTGGAATTAAGAGAGATTGCCATTACCGAAAAAGCTTCTCCTAATCAAGCCATTCCCGTGGTTTATAAATGGGCCGGAGACTGGCAACAATTAAAGTCAGGGATAGTGATTTTAACCTGGCAAGAAGTGGACGGTAAGGATTATTGGATGCACGATCACGGTATAGCTATGGGGGGATTAATGGCAAACAAATTAACTCCAGAAGAGCAACAAAAGGGTTTTGAAGTCACTGAAAAAACCGCCATGCAGTCGGCAGCAACCCCCGGAGTTTATCGCTTATCTGCTGTTTATCTCAATCGGGAAACTGGCGAAACCTATCCGATTAAAACTAACGCTCAAATTACCATCGATCCTCAAGTTCCCAAGTTAGCAACGCCCCAATTAGATTTAGTGACCCAATTGCGCTTAAAGTCTGCTAATATTGGTCAAGGATTAACGGGTATTGAGCCAATTTTTGAGTTAACTAATCGTATCAATCAATACGATTCGATTCAGGATTATGTGCTGCAAGCAGACAAGGCTTTTTCCTATCGTTTACAGCAACAAAATCCCCCCGATAAGTTATCTTTAGCCTACGGATTAGCAATTTCTAAGGTACTACAACAGGATGTGGCAGGGGCAATAAAAGCCACGGAGGAAATGATTAAAATTGACCCCCATAATCCCTATCATTATGCTTATCAAGGTTTTATTTATCTCTACGATTGGCAACCGCAAGCAGCCCAAAAAGTCTTAGATAAAGCTAGACAACTAAATCCCGATAGTGAGGAAATTAAGACTTTAAATGCAGTGGCTGCCCTGATGGGGGGAAATCTCGTTAAAGCTTGGCAATTATGGCAGTCAAATTAAAATAGAGTGGGAATTATGAATTATGAATTATGCATTAGGAATTATGCATTAGGAATTATGAATTATGAATTATGAATTATGAATTAGGCTCTTCTAGGTTCTGTGTGATCAGTTTAACTTATAGCGTTTCCTAAGCTAGTGAGGTACACATATTTTTCTTCCCTTTTGACTTTTGCCTCTTGCCTTTTGCCTAAAACCCATAACTTTTGTACCTCAGCAGACTGAAAAACGCTATATATAGGATCGATCGATCTTTGTGTCCTCTGTGTCTCTGTGGTTCCTTCCACTCCCTCGCTCTTGAGGAATGTATCTTAGAATACATTTTAGCCACCAAACCTGGGAGAGCCGGAATTAGGAATTATGAATTAGGAAGTGGGAGACGGGAGAGATGGGGAGAATAAATAAAGGCAATCTCCTATCTCCTGAAGACTGACTCCTGAAGACTGACTCCTGACTCCTGACTCCTGAATACTGACTCCTGACTCCTGCCTCCTATCTCACCATTGAGACAACTACTGTAACAACTCCCTGGGATCGGTTACTTCCCCTTTAATCGCTGCCGCTACCACCATCGCCGGACTCATCAACAAAGTACGACCGGAGGCGGAACCTTGACGACCTTTAAAGTTACGATTGGAGGAGGAGGCGCTGATCTGATCTCCCTGCAATTTATCGGGATTCATGGCTAAACACATGGAACAGCCAGCCTCGCGCCATTCAAAGCCTGATGCTAGGAAAATTTGGTCTAATCCTTCCGCTTCCGCTTGTTTTTTGACTCTTTCGGAACCGGGGACGATAAAAGCTTTCACATGGGGGGCCACACGATGACCTTGGGCAAATTTGGCCGCTTCGCGCAGATCACTGATCCGGCCGTTAGTACAGCTACCGACGAAGCAGACATCGATTTTTGTGCCTTTAATCGGGGTGCCGGGGGTGAGTTTCATGTATTGATAGGCTTCCTCTGCGATCGCTCTTTCACTGGCCGGTAAACTTTCGGGAGTGGGAATGACTTCGTTAACCCCGATTCCTTGGCCCGGAGTAATCCCCCAAGTAACTGTGGGTTCGATTTCGCCGGCATCAAAGACCACCACATCGTCATAAACCGCATCGGCATCGCTTTTAATGCTTTCCCACCAATTAACCGCACTTTCCCAGTCTTTGGGTGCAAAATCACGACCTTTGAGGTAATCGTAGGTGATTTGATCGGGGTTGATATAACCACATCGGGCCCCACCTTCGATCGCCATGTTACAAATCGTCATCCTTTCTTCCATGGACATCCGTTCAATTGTACTACCTGCGTACTCGTAGGCATAACCAACACCGCCTTTAACGCCCAATTGACGGATAATATGGAGAATTACATCTTTAGCATAGACTCCGGGGTTTAAATCGCCGTTTACCTCGACTCGACGCACTTTTAATTTCGATAGGGATAGGGTTTGGGTAGCAAGAACATCGCGCACTTGGGAAGTGCCGATGCCAAAAGCGATCGCCCCAAAAGCGCCGTGGGTGGAGGTGTGGGAGTCACCACAGGCGATCGTCATCCCGGGTTGGGTTAGACCCCGTTCGGGAGCGATCACATGAACTATGCCCTGATTACCGGAACCGATGCCGTAGAAAGGAATATTATTGCTTTGAACATTAGTTTCGATCGCCCGGATCATTTCCTCAGCCAAATCGTCAAGGAAAGGACGCGCCTGATTTTCGGTGGGGACGATGTGATCGACGGTGGCAATAGTCCGTCTAGGAAATAATACTTTTAAACCCCTTTCTCTCAGCATCGAAAAAGCTTGGGGACTGGTGACTTCATGGACTAGATGCAGTCCGATAAATAATTGTGTCTGTCCACTGGGAAGAATCTTAACCGTGTGTGCGTCCCAGACTTTATCGAATAATGTTCTTGCGCTCATTGACTTTGGAATGATAGTCATCTCCCTAATCATATCAGCTAACTCCAGCCGATAAATATTAATTTTTTCTTTTCTCTTGGTTAGGAGGGATAAGAGATAAATAGCTTTGTTTTTGCCAGATTAAAACCATCAGTTTTTGATTGAAATCAACGACTTTCGCTAATAACTATTTGAGTAATTCCTTCTGCTCCTTACCCTCCGTTTCCTATAATCTTTCAAGAGGATTTAGTATAAAATTCTCTTGATTTTACCCCAGAAGCCATAGCAATAAAAAATTTATTCTTTTCTTGTCACCGCTAAATTATGCTTGCTAACTCTCCTGTTCAGATAAATTTCTCCGAGAACAATTAATCCTAGAATCAGAGGTAAACTCAGCCATGCGCCTAGGTTTCCTAAGTAGTTAATACTAATAGCAATCAGGAGAGTTACCCCCATATAAATAATTGCTACTTGTGGATGAGACAAGCCAGATTTTTGTAATCTTTGATAAAGGTGACTGCGGTGAGCTTGGAAGATATTTTCCTTTCTTAATAATCGACAAATCAGGGTATAAATAGCATCACCAATCAGAGGTAAAGTGATAGTTAAAGCTGACCAAGCTTGACTTTGATTGCCTTGGGAATTAAGTAAAACCATAGCGACAATTGCCCCCAGACTGGTGCTACCCACATCACCCATAAAAATTTTCGCTGGCGACCAATTCCAGAAGAGAAAACCGCCTAAGGCCGCCACTAAAAGCCATAAAATTGGTTGCTGAAAATAGAGAGCGAGAAACCCTAATTGTACCGCCGTACAGCCAGCCACCAAGCCATCGAGACCATCCATAAAATTATAAAAATTAATCATTGCGGTCAGGCCGATAATTGTGACAATAATAGCCAAAATTTTGCCGCCAAAACCCAAATCTGATAGCCACGATTGGGGAAAAGCACCGAAAAAAGTGACCGCAACACTAGCGGAGGATAACTGGACTAAATAGCGAATACTAGAGGGAATACCGCGACGATCATCGAGAAGGCCGATAATAATTAAAGGAGTCAGGGATAACCACAGGGGAATAAGAGGTAGGGAAGGAGAAAGGAGAAAATAACTGAGGCCGCTGGTCAGAGCAAAAGCGACGACAAAACCGAGTCCACCCCCCCTAGGTGTGGGTTGACTATGGCTGCTACGCTCATTGGGAATATCTAACAATTGTTGGCTAAAACGTTGTTTAATCAGGGCAACCACCAGAAAACTAATCAGAAAACTGATGACTGAGAGTAGGGGTAATAACATAGGGATTTTTGCACTCAGATTAATTATCGATCCTACGCTGTTCGGTGACAAAAAGTAACGAAAAAAGTCAATTATTTCTTTGTCGGGAGATTGACAACTGAAATAGTATCTCTGATCTGCTCCTCTACGGTGAAAATTTATTTACGGATTTTCTCACAAAGATAAAGTATAACATTATCGATAGCTAAACTGCACAAAAAATGACAGCATATTCACTAGAATTTGGTCAAAAATCCTCGACTATTGTGGCTAACCTGAATTCGTCGTTAACAATATGTAACAAAAAAGATGAACGGTCAACTGCCATATAATCTATTCTAGTATTGATAAATCATTCCTAGTAGTGATCGCCTCATGTATAGACCCCTTCTAGTCCTTATCCTCGCCGCCGTTCCCAACTGTCCTTTGGTCAATGTTGCAGGGAATTACACTATTTCACTACATACTGAGACTGCAACTGTCTGGAGTGAGAATTCCCGTAAAGGTTGCAAAAACACAGCTTATGTTAGTAAACCCGTAATTCAACCCGATGGTTTAATCGTTGCTGGTCTTTTGTACTGGTCTCCGGATAATTGGCCTGGAGGCGCCTTTGGAGGCCGAGTAGAACCGGGAGCCGAGCCAATGCAATGGGTTGCTAGTGCTGGCGATGTTGAAATGAAAGGGACTTGGAAGAGGGGACAGCTATCGGGTGAATTCGTTCGACGCTTTGTCTATGACGGTAAGCAGATCGAATGTCGTGGCAAGGTTAGTGGTTTTAAAAGGGGTAAATAGTCATGAAATCTTTATTTCCTAAATCAAACTTCTGGGTTTTGTCTTTTTTTGTTGCTCTCATTGCCAATGGGGAAATTAAAGATTTGGGTAATTTCTCTGCTTTAACAGCAACAGATAGACCTAAATTCGTGATTTTTTCGCAAACTGTTTTAGCACAAAATATTTCTTCTAATGTTGTGTTAGTTTATGGCAATCCCCGCTGTGGATGGACTAACAAGCTAATTCAAGAACTGAAAGCAAAGAAAATCCCCTATCAATTCAAGAATCTTGATATTCAATCTATTCGAGATGAATGGAATCGAATTTTAGAAAAAAATGGTGTTCCTGATGGTTCACCGGTCAAATTACCAGTTGTTTTAGTTAACAATAAAGTCTTTATGCGACCCAGTATTGAGCAAGTAATTGCCCAGAGAAAGACAGCTGAAAGCTCAACCGCAAAAATACCCAATGGTTGGTATATTGGCGAAAGCAATACTGACGCAATGATTGAAATTAAAAATAATCAATACTGCGGACTTGATCTAGAAACAAGCAAAGAGCGGTGTGATCCAATTTCAGATATTAAATATATTAAACCTGGGGTTGTACAACTTGGCACTGGTGATTATTTTTGCTCGCAAACCTTGTTTAGAATCAATCCGTCTCGTTATGGTAAATGTACGGCTAATGGCTGGATAAAAAAATAAAAATTTATTGGAGAAAATAACGATGAAAAAACGATTTATTTCTAGTGTGCTAACTTCTAGTCTCTTCCTCTGGCAAACATCGCCTACCCTAGCAGCTGGAACAAATTATTATCGCAATTTACAATCTAACAGTATTTTGAAATGCTCTTCGCCTAAACAGATTGAAATTATTTGGGGAGGAGGAAATACGACCAGCTATGGCTCTGCACATACAATAATTTGTTTAAAAAATGATCGTCAGGCAGCATGGATTATGGAATCTTCCGTGACTTGTCAAAGTCAAAAAGTTTCATTAGAAAATTGTCCATCTTGGCTTGGTAATCAACAGCTTGAATTCGGTGCTAATGTAGTAATTAAGCCACCGAAAACAGCAATTGGTATAAACTGTACTATCAAAACACAACTTGCTAAATATAGCGAAGACTTAAACTATTATTGGACTTGCGAAAAATACCAAGCTCGTAAAAACTTAACAATCAAAACGACTGGACAAAAGTTTTCAGTGAATAATCGAGACGGTAACGAAGATAAATTTTGGTTACATACCTATGACAATCCAAGCTGTAAAAAAGATTCCGAGTTAGGTGGTTGCTTTAGGGGATACCCAAGCTTAGGTAATGATGGCAATAAATATCATCCTGAAATGGCCATTGATTGTCGTGGTGACAAAGAGTTTTGTAATTATTACTACAATCCTGCTCCATATTGAAAAGCTTATTAAGTTTGTAAGCAATTTTTGTCTTTTCTCACAAAATCTGTCAATTCTAATCAAGTTAATCTTATGTTATCTATCCACAAAACAATCAACTTTTTTACTTTAAAAATTCTATTCTTATCGATTGCAATTCTAGGTAATTTTCCCAAAATAGCACAAGCAGAAACCTATCAGATCCTAGGTCAATTTGATGGTAAAAATGGCAGTTTTCCTGCTTCAAACGTGATTACAGACGCTAAGGGTAATCTCTATGGCACTACAACCTATGGGCCTAAGCGTTTTGGAACCGTGTTTAAACTGACCCCCCAAGGTGTCATTCAAACGCTTTTTCATTTTAGCCGTGACACAGGTACTGAGCCTATCTCTGGTTTAATCTGGGGAAAAGATGGAAACTTGTACGGAACGACTCCTTATCGGGGCAAACGTCCTGACGGCAACATTGGTGACGGGACAGTTTATAAAATGACCCCTAACGGGCAATTCTCTTTACTTCATGTTTTTGATTATCGGCACGGTCAATTACCTAGACTAGGCCTTTTATTGGCTAATGACGGGAATTTTTATGGTGTAACATCGTTAAATCATGGAACGATTTATCGAGTTAATTACAAGGGAGATTTTACAGTTTTGTATAAGTTTTCAGGGCATGGAAAACTTAATGGTAGTTCTCCTTCATCACCCTTAATACAGGCCAGAGATGGCTTTCTTTACGGCACAACATCCGGGGGGGGGAAATATAACCATAATCAAGGTACGATCTTTAAAATTTCTTTAGATGGTAATTTTTCAACCATTTGGGATTTTAATGATTCAAAATTAAAAGGTGGTCGTATGCCAAAAGGCGGATTAGTAGAAGGCTCTGACGGTAATTTATATGGTACGACACGAGAAGGAGGCAACTATGGTTATGGCACGATTTTTAAAATTACCCCTAATGGTAATTTAACCACTCTAGTTCACTTTAATGGTCAAAATGGTCGCTATCCAGAAACCGCATTAATTGAAGGAAATAAAGGAATTTTTTATGGGGTGACTTTGTTCGGAGGTAATTCCAATCAATGCTCCAATGGTTGTGGCACTTTATTTAAAGTAACTTCTGATGGAGCGTTAACAACTTTAGTCAATTTCAATGGCAAGAATGGAATTTTTCCAAAAGGCAATTTAACTAAAGATAGTAAAGGTAATATTTATGGCACAACTGTTAATGGGGGGAGTAACTCGACTTGCCCAGAATCAGAAGGGAAAGGATGTGGTTTAGTGTTTAAACTTTCACCTTAAAATTACGCTTATTCCGGGTAAATCTTGTATTAATTAGAAGGATGATTCATGCCTAAAAAAACTACGTACATTTTCTTCGTAGACTTAGAGGCGGCCGGTGGGTGCCTGTATGGTCTCTTCATGATGCAACTTTATTTCATGGCGATGGCATTTTTAGCCACACCGATCTGGCTTCCTTTTTACTTACTACCGGAATGGGTTGCTGAACCACTTATTATAAAAGCCGCCAGGGAGGGATATATATTGGATTCAACCTCCCAAGCTCTTCTGCTGAGTTTTCTATATCTAATCTTATCCCCGTCACTTTTAGGGACTTTTTCTTGGTGTGCATCAATATATCGACGTACAAAATTTTTACCCTTGTCAAGTCGTATTGCAAACATCCTCAGGTTTCGTCTGATGTTTTGGTTAGCATCATTAATATTTTTACCTATAATTGCCTTTCAGATTACAGGCAGTGAAGGCATAGTAGCTAGTTATAAGATGAAAACTCCAGGATTTGAAGTAAACTATGAGCAAAATATGGTGGATCAAATTGAATTGTTGAGAATAGAAAATCAATACTCTCTTAATCTTAGTCCCAGTGATCGCAGAAAGATGCTAGATATTGCTCCTAGTTCTTCAATTGATGATCGAAGCATTATCATTGTTTTTTATGATGAATTTAAGAAACTTCAGGACAAATACCGTGTTGATTTCAAGAGAGATGACAAGTTACAAATAGCTCAGTCAGCGGAAAAGATTGCATATGTAAAGAATGGTGGCTGGGAAAAACCATCGAAAGCTGAAATATTAAAATTCTTAGAATATTCTTTTATTTCAAAGATTTCTGAAGATAGAGCATTAAAAAAAATTACCAGTTTTACATCGGATGAACTTAAATTGTTTGGTAAATTTCAACCTAATAAATTTTGGCTTCCTCGCTTCTCTCGTCATCGCTCTATTGAATTAACGAAATTGTATAAACATGATTTATCTAATGAGCAAAGGAAAGTATTCTATGAAAATTATTGTAACGTAGTTGTTAATTCAATTTATCGAGCCTATCATGTAGAGTCAGGGTATTTACCTGGCAAAAATGATTCTAGAATGATTAAATCAGAAGCAAAAAATCCTCAAGGAAATCCCGATTTTAATGACTGTCGTAAATTTTTGCTCGACAAGGGTTATCAACTATCCGATGGTGCTATGTTTACTTATTTCTATAAACCTTAATTTATTTGGTTACATACTTACGACAATCCAAGCTGCAAACAAGATTCTCAGTTAGTTAAATAAAAATAGTCAATATCGTCCCGAAATGGCCATTGATTGTCGCGGTGATGCCGAATTTTGTAAGTTTTACTATCAACCCTTTCAGTATTAAGAAACACTTATATTTTCTCAACTAAAAATAGTTAAAACTATGTCACTGATTTACAAACTACCCAACTCTATTTTAGACTAAATCCTGTTTAATAAGGTATGGCAGAGTGGCGAGCATCGGAGCAGGGAGAAACAATCCATATCTATTTCTGGTTGCTGATGGGTTATCCAATCAGAACTGAAAATTTTAGGTTTTGGATTGTTTGTACCCGTTCTCTAAGACCTTAAAAGTGGTTTGTGTCAACCAGATTTAGTATTGAGTATCAGCAGGAATTCTAGGTTTAACCTACTCTCGATCGCTTTTTACCTGACTGATGCGACGAACGTTTAAAATATCGCTCATCAGCTTAATTTGAGTAACACAGCGTTCAAATTGTTGCAGGTCTTTTACTTCAATTTTCAGGGAAATTAAAGCGGGTTTACCGAAATTAGTCTTAACTCCGGCATTGCGAACGTTAATATTTTGGTCACTTAAACGAGAGAGAATATCTTTTAAAACCCCGACGCGATCAATCACTTCAATCTGAATATTTACCGGATAAGTTTGATAACGTCCCTGGTCATCTATAGGGTTCCAACTAACAGGAATTAAGCGTTCAGCTTCGGCTTTTTCCACATTCGAGCAGCCCTGACGGTGAATAACAATACCTTCCCCCGCATGGGCGACTATACCGGTAATATTTTCCCCTGGTAAAGGACAACAACAACCGGCTAAACGATAGACTAATCCCTCCACACCGGCGATCGGTGATTTACTAACGGGTAAAGCCCTTTGAACGGGAGAAGGTGGTAGAATCAATTGGGAATCAGTCAGGACATCGGGCGGATTTTTGACCGTTAAAATTTCCTGTTGATTTTTAACTGCTTCTTGCAGACGATTAACCACATTTTTTAGGGTAACTTCGCCGTAACCTAAGGCCGCCAATAAATCATCTACTGCCACATAATTGCACTGTTTAGCCACCGATTGCATTCGTTCCGATTTTAGCAGGGCATCGAAGCCAGTTTTACCCAATTCTTTCTCTAATAAATCACGACCTCGGCTAATATTTTCTTCTCGGCGCGATTTTTTGTACCATTGCCGGATGCGATTTCTGGCGCTAGGAGTAACGACAAAATTTAACCAATCTAAACTAGGATGACTATGCTTGCTGGTGAGAATTTCCACCAGATCACCATTTTGCAAGGGAGCATCAAGAACTGACCATTTACCATTAATTCTTGCCCCTTTCATCTGATTACCTACTTCGCTATGAATATGATAGGCAAAATCTACCGGTGTCGCGCCTTGGGCGAGGGCTACCACATCACCTTTGGGGGTGAAAACATAGATATCTTCTTCAAAGAAATTATTTTTGAGGCCATCCATGTATTCTTGGCCATCTTTAAGGTCTTTTTGCCAGTCGAGAAGATTACGCAGCCAAGCGAATTTTTCATCCGCAGCGGTTAAAGTTGTTTGACTAGAACCAGTTTCTTTATACTTCCAATGGGCTGCAATCCCGTATTCAGCAACATGATGCATTTCTAGGGTGCGAATCTGCACTTCTAGGGGGCGGGCATTTAACCCAACAACGGTGGTATGGAGGGATTGATAACGGTTAGCTTTTGGTAAACCGATATAGTCTTTAAAACGGTTAGGAATCGGAGTAAATTGGTCGTGAACTACGGCTAAACAACGATAACATTCCTCTTTAGTTTCGACGATAATGCGGACGGCGGCTATATCATAAATCTGCTCGAATTCTTTGCCTTGATTGTGCATTTTATGATAGATGCCGTAGAGATGTTTGGGGCGACCCTGTAAATCAAGAACTTTTATGCCAATTTCTTGCAATTTTTCCCGCAATGTGTTAGTGACGGTTTCGATGCGGGCCTCTCGATCGATACGTTTTTCCGATACCAATAACTGCACGGCGCGATAAGCATCGGGTTCGAGGTATTTAAAGCATAAATCCTCTAATTCCCATTTAAATCGCCCAATCCCTAAACGGTTAGCCAGAGGAGCAAAGATTTCTCTAGTTTCGAGGGCGATGCGTTGCTGCTGTTGCGGGTTGAGGTGTTCGAGGGTTTGCATATTGTGCAGGCGATCGGCTAATTTTACCACGATGACGCGGATATCTTGAGCCATCGCCAGGAACATTCGGCGAAAATTCTCCGCCTGCCGTTCAGTTTTGCTAGAAAAGTTGAATTTGGAGAGTTTTGTCACCGCTTCCACCAAATTACGCACCTCAACACCGAATCTAGCCTCGATTTCTTCGGGGGTGACTTCCGTATCTTCCACCACATCGTGAAGGAATCCCGCCGCGATCATTGCCCCATCACCCCCCAGATCCCGCAGTAATCCCGCTACAGCTATGGGATGGGCGATATAGGGTTCCCCGGATTTGCGATACTGGCCCTCGTGGAGTTTGTGGGCGAAATTAAAGGCCCGACAGATTAAATCGCTATCGGGATTCTGGGGGTCGTTTTCGTAGGTAATTAGGCATTCTTTCAGCCAATCGGGTAAAAATAACGCTTTTTTCGGTTCCGTGTCCCGGGGAAGGACGGTGAGGGTTTCTGGTTGGATGGCAGTGATGGCGTTCATGGTTAGATGGGGGAGATGGATAATAGGGGGGGGAGGAGACGGATAACTGGAAAACTATTAGGCCGAAGGGATGGCAGATTGCTTAATTCTCTAACACTGGAATCGGACTTATCGGCGAAAAGGACGCGATTCTTTTAAGTTTTTGTCTCTGGTCGGGAGGATAGAGGACTTGCAACCGTGACGGCAAATCGTTAATCTTATGTAACAAATTCTAACGCGCTTTGTATTGGATGCTACCGACAAATTACCATCAAGCCTACAAATCTTTGTTAAGAAAACTGGAGGATTTCAGTCTTGCCCTCCTAGATGGGGACGCTTCCACGGGGTTACAATCTTTTCAAGCTTTACAAACCTGTCTAGAGGGGGAGATATTGTCACTAAATGATGACAATTTCAGCCCAGAGGTGGCTAATCGTTGGCGCACGGTCCAGACGGAACTATATCGATCGTGGCGATTGCTGGAGACGGATTGGTTATTTTTGGCCTCGGCCCGGCAAGGACGGGAGAAGCGTTTACAGATAATTAGCGAGCGAGTGGAGACTTTAAAGGGGTATTGTCGGGTTTTGTTAGGGGCAGTTGTCGATTAAGCTATTAAGTATTTAAATTGCTTGTTGAGATGAGGCAAGAGGCAAGAGGCAAAAGTAAAGGGATTGGGGGGAGATTCAGCTAATCTAAGGATAGGCGGTTAAAATGCGTCTTAGATTAGTAACCCTCTTGCATAATTAGTTTTTGAGAGTTCAAAAACGGCAAAAATAAGGATTAAATTGCATAAAATCTGTAAATAGACTATTTAATTGATTATTTTTCATTCTTAATTCTCCTGACTCCTGACTCCTGACGACCGACTCCTGACCCCACCAACAAACTTTTTCAGCAAACCCTAATTAAATGCTCGATCGCCGTTTGTGTGGCATACTTGACCCTAAGTCCTGACTTTTATCTTTACCGATCGCGTCATGTTGGAAATTAAAGACCTAAAAATTGCCTACCCGACCGAATTAAGTTCTCCCTCTTGGGCGATCAACGGGGTATCTTTGAGTATAGGCAAAGGGGAAACTCTGGGATTAGTGGGTGAATCTGGTTGTGGAAAATCGACCATCGGTAAGGCTATTTTAAGGTTATTACCCAATCGCACTCACGTGGAAGGTGAGATTACCTTTGAAGGGCGATCGCTTTTATCTTTATCTAGCAAACAGTTAGAAAAGTTTCGCGGGGAAGCGGTGGGATTAGTCTTTCAAGATCCGATGACGCGACTAGATCCGCTGATGACTATTGGCGATCATTGTGTGGAAACTTTGCAAGCCCATCGAGGAAATTTAACCTATCGTCAAGCTAAAAGTCAAGCTTGTACTGTCCTAGAAAAAGTGAAAATTCCCGCTAATCGTTGGTCCCAATATCCTCACGAATTTAGCGGGGGAATGCGCCAAAGAGTGGCTATTGCTTTAGCTTTATTATTAAACCCTAAGTTAATTATTGCCGATGAACCCACCACCAGTTTAGATGTGACGGTTTCGGCGGAAATTCTGCGGGAATTAAAGCGTTTATGTAGCGAGGAACAGATGGGATTATTGTTAATTTCCCATGATTTAGCGCTGGTGGGAGAATATTGCGATCGATTAGCGGTGATGCAGGGGGGCAAAATTGTTGAATCGGGAGCGGTAAAAACAGTTTTTAATACACCTGAACACCCCTACACTCGTTCTCTTTTGGCCGCTGCTTTACACCTACAGCTGCGGGAGGAAAAATTAACAGCAATTCAAGGTAAAGAAACGGTGTTAAAGGTGGATAATTTAAAACAGTATTATACCCTAGAGGGTAACTTTTTAGATAGTTTTTTTAAGAAAGAAAAGAAATTTATTAAAGCGGTGGATGAAGTGAATTTTGAACTGTATCGAGGGGAAATATTCGGTTTAGTTGGGGAATCGGGGTGTGGGAAAAGTACCCTATCGCGAACCCTATTACAGTTAATTAAACCCACCGGGGGAAAAGTGGAATTTTTAGGAGAAGATTTAACCCCCTTGTCGGGGGAAAAAATGCGACCAAAAAGACGCTTAATGCAGATGATTTTTCAGGATCCCCTCGCTTGTCTCAATCCTCTAATGACGGTGGGAGAAAGTATCGCCGATCCGCTTTTGATCCATCAAAAAATTAGTCTAGAAACCGCTAAAAAGCAGGTTTTGGAAATGTTAGAGCGAGTCGGTTTAACACCAACAGAGGAGTTTTATCGACGCTATCCCAGGGAGTTATCGGGGGGACAACAGCAAAGGGTAGCCATTGCTCGCGCTTTAATTACTCGTCCGGAATTAGTTATTTGTGATGAACCGGTTAGTATGCTTGATGCTAGTGTTCAGACACAGGTTTTAGAGTTAATGTTAGAGTTACAAAAGTTATTTAATCTAACTTATTTATTTATAACTCATGATCTTTGGTTAGCGAGATTTCTCTGCGATCGAATTGCGGTGATGACTGCGGGTAAAATAGTTGAAATGGGTGACACTGAACAGATTTTTAGCCATCCCCAACACCCCTACACTCAAAAATTAATCGCCGCAGCCCCGAGAATTTATCCCGACAGCAACTAAAATCGCCCTAGGGGTTTATAATTGTTATTGTCTAAGTAGGTGGGTGTTAAAGATTGTCAGTTCCCCCCCCTTATCAAGGGGGTATTAAGGGGGTATTAAGGGGGGATCGAGGGCGAAATCTATCTTCTATTTAATTAGAACCACTTACTTAAATATAGTTAGGAAAGAAAAAATGGCCAGACAACTTCATATAACTCTCCCTGAAGATACTATGCAACTTCTCGATCGATGGTTGACAAGTAGTGATTATCCTGAAAAAGAATATAATAATTTAATTAATGAAGCGATTAAATTATATATTATGGAACCACAGAGAAACTACCTCAAGCAACAATTAAAGGAAGGAGCTATTATTAGAACAGAAAGAGATTTAAATTTAGCACAAGATTGGTTTTCTCCAGAGGAGTATTTATGGTAATAATGATTATTTTTAAAGTTAAAAAACTGCTCAAAAAATTTGTCTTTAGTCTCCAAGAGGAAGGATGGAAACCAGCACTCAAAAAGACGAAACGAAAAATTATTAAAATTCTCACAGGAAAGAGTTCCTCTGAATTTGAAGAACAGGTGATCGAAAGTGCTAAATTAGCTGAACCCCGGCCCCTAGAAATTGCCAGTAGTGACAATCCTTTAGTCTCAATTATTATTCCTGTTTATAACCAATTTGCCTACACCTTTAACTGTCTGGAATCCTTAAGTGTTAACCTAAGTTCTGATTTAGCTTATGAAGTAATTATCGTTAATGATGCTTCCAGCGATGAAACCTTAGAACAATTAGCCACTTTAGTTAAAGGAATTAAAGTATTAACCAATGCAGAAAACTCTGGGTTTATTCGTTCCTGTAATTATGGGGCTAGTCAAGCAAAAGGTCAATACCTATATTTTCTCAATAATGACACTAGAATTCTGGAAAACTGCCTAGAAAGTTTATTAAAATTAATTATCAATAATCCCCAAATTGGTGCGGTGGGTTCTAAATTAATTTATGCTAATGGTAAACAACAAGAAGCGGGGGGAATTATCTGGAATTCTGCCGATGGTTGGAATTATGGACGCTTAGATAGTCCCGATGAACCAGAATATAATTATGTGCGTCCCGTGGACTATTGTTCGGGGGCCAGTTTATTAGTTCCTACGGATTTATTTAAACAATTGGGTGGTTTTTGTCAAGACTTTATCCCTGCGTATTACGAAGATACAGACTTATGTTTTGCCATCCGAGAATTGGGTTATCAAGTCCTCTATCAACCCCAATCTAACGTTATTCACTACGAAGGAATAACCTCGGGAACAGACCTTTCCAGTGGGATCAAACAATATCAAGTTATTAATCAAACCAAGTTTCGAGAAAAATGGTCAAAGGTATTAACTAACCACCTAGATAACGATGCTAATAATGTCCCCAAAGCTGCCCGACGTTTACAAGGAAAACCGACAATTTTAGTCATCGACTCCTACGTTCCACTATATGATCGAGAATCCGGCTGTGTGCGTTTATTAAATATTCTTAAGCTACTGCTCAATTTAGGCTATTCAGTGATTTTCTTTCCCGATAATGGCTATCCTGAACAACCCTATACTTCCGTCCTGCAACAGCTGGGAATTGAGGTCATTTATGGCACAGCGCAAAGATATAATCTAGAAGAAAAATTAATCAAATATTTACCACTGATAGATGGAGTTTGGTTGTGTCGTCCCGAATTGTGCGATAAGTATATGGACTTAATTCGCTTAAAAACAAAAGCCCCAATTATTTATGATACAATTGACCTGCATTTTCTGCGTTTAAAACGGCAAAAAGACTATCTCGATCCCAGTTATCAAAATACTAGCTGGAGTTGGGAAACCTATCAGAAATTAGAGTTAAACTATGCTAATCAAGCGGAAGCAACCGTGGTAGTAACGGAAGAAGAAAAGCAGGTTTTATCCTCTTTAGGAGTGAAAAATGTTTGGGTAATCCCCAATATCCATGAAGAAATTTCCCTGTCAGAAAAAGTTGCTTTTGACCAGCGATCGGGTTTAGTATTTATTGGTAGCTACAATCACCCTCCTAATATTGATGCAGTTAAGTGGTTATGTTTAGAAATTATGCCCTTAGTTTGGGCATCCCGTCCCGATATTACCATTAATTTATTGGGAAGTAACCTCAAGGATGAAGTTAAGGAATTAGCCAGTGATAAAGTAATTGTCACCGGTTATGTTCCCGAAGTAGAACCCTATTTCCAAAAGAGTCGTGTTTTTGTCGCACCCCTGAGATTTGGTGCGGGAATGAAGGGTAAAATAGGTCAAAGTCTTTCCCTAGGATTACCCACTATTACCACAAAAATTGGTGCCGAAGGTATGGGATTAATTGACCACCAAGATGTTCTAATTGCCGATACTGCCGAGGAATTTGCCCGAGCAGTGATCGAACTCTATGACAATAGGGAATTATGGCAAAAACTCGCTGATAATTCCCTAGAAACTATTAAGAGATACCAACCCGCTACCGTGCAAACTAACCTACAAGTTTTGTTATCGAATCTAGGAATTGTTGCTAAGGATAGTTAACAAGAATAAAGCTCATTTCTCCCACAGGTCTATTCTATTTTTCCTAGAAGAAGTTCCCGACTATAACCCCCTCACTTCTCTCGAAAAATTTGGCAAGAAAAACTCAAAAACTTGGCAATTAATACCCGTTTATTTCTGATTAACGACTCCTTTCTCCTTGAAAAAATATGCCAACTTATCCTGATATCTCCAGTCAAGCTTTTAAACATCCCCTGGATCAGCAAGCTGAACAGGCATTAAGATCAGTGCCGGGGTTTGACTTACTAGCGAAAAGTTTTTCCGAATATCTCTATGAACGTCCCCAGCAAATTTTATTAATGGGCAATGATCTAAAAGTCGGGCCGCGTCAATACGCCACTTTATACGGCATCTATCGCCAATGTCTGCGGGATTTAGATATGTCCCCAGAACCGAATCTTTATGTCAGTCAAAACCCTTCAGCGAATGCCTATTCTTTGGGTTCTGAACATCCCTACATTGTCTTTAATACTGCTCTTTTAGACCTCTTAGATGAAGAAGAAATTCGAGTAATTCTTGCCCACGAATTAGGACATTTAAAATGCGATCATAGTATTTTAATTCAACTTTCTTTTTGGGTGATGGGGGCGGCTAATTTCCTTGGGGACATCACTTTAGGACTAGGAAAAGCCATTACTACCGGTCTAGTTTATGCCTTTTATGAATGGCGAAGAAAAGCCGAATTATCCGCAGACAGAGCCGCTTTATTAGTTACCGATGATTTAAATTTAGTCCTGAGAACTTTAATGAAATGTGCAGGAGGAAGTCAAAAATACCTGCATGAATGCAACTTAGAAGAATTTATTCGCCAAGGGGAAGCCTACCGACAATTAGACCAAGATAACTTAAACCAGATTTATAAATTTATCATTTATAATGGCGGTAATGGTTCCTTTTTAACTCATCCTTTTTCCGTAGAAAGAGTGCATTATCTACAGGAATGGTTTAACTCGGAATCCTATCGTCAAATTCGCCGGGGAAACTATGCCAAAACAGGGGTTAAAAGCTCAATTAATGTTGATGCTAATGATAGGGAAAGCGAAAGATTGCAGCGACAAATAGCAGAACTACAAGCAGAAATTGAACGGGCAAAAAGACAAAGAAACCCTGAATAATCTATACGAAGGCAGAAGGCAGGAGACAGGATTCAGGATTCAGGAGACAGGATTCAGGAGACAGGATTCAGGAGATTGCCTTTATTTATTCTTTTCTTCTCCCCACACCCCAAACCCTACACCCTACACCCCAAACCCTACACCCCACACCCCACACCCCACACCCCACACCCCACACCCTTTACTGATCACTGAAAATTCTCTTGTCTGTGTTTTGGCGATTTGGTGGGTACAATAGAGATATCGGGGACCGAAGCAATTCTCCCTACAATTATCTATACACACTTACCCCCACTCTCTTTTTTTTGTTCTACTGCCCATGCTCCAAGATACCCAATCCATTCGTTACTATCAAAGACTAACCGATGACATGGTGGATCTTTGGCACCGTGGCTCCCGTTTTGATGAGATTCGGCTATATGTAGAAGGCTATTTAGCCTGTTTACGCGATTCTAGTTCCATAGAACCCTATCTAATTCATCGTCTCGAGGAGGAGATATTTCGTTTTCTGCGAGATCCTTCTAATTTTGAATATCTCTCACCCCAAACCCAAACCCAAACTGAAGCAGATTATGGCTATTATTAACCTTTAGTCTTGCCTCATCTCCACAAGCAATTTAAATGCGCGGACAGCTGATCAGGACAGTTGGGGATTTTTACAGGAGAGCTACTGAGCTTGACAGGAACGAGATTCGGTCATCTGTAGAACAATAGTATCGATCGCTTTCACCAGAGCCTGTCCGGAAACCCGTTGATTATTAACGATAATGCTAAATAACATCGGTTCTTGGTTGGGGTTTTCTAGATAACCCGATAGGGCCCGCACACCGGTAAGAGTGCCAGTTTTAGCGTAAACTGTGCCAGTAGCGGCCGTCTGACGCATTCGGTTTCTCAGGGTGCCACTAATTCCCGCCACTGGTAAGGAAGCATAGAAAGTGTCTCGATTAGGAGAATAATACATCACCCGCAAAATTTCCACGATCGAGCGGGGAGTAGCGTTATTACGGCGGGATAATCCCGAACCATCGGCGAGACGAAAACCACTGGGATTGATGCCCAATTGTGCCAAGATGGCAGTAACACTTTTAGAACCGCCGATAAAGCGAAAAAGAGTGTCAGCGTAGAAATTATTACTTCTCTGATTCGTGACATTAACCCAATCGCGCAGGGATTTTTTCTGAATTGTCGTCTCCGGGTTCATCACTTGTAAAGCGGCAGCAGTGGTAAATAACTTTGTATTAGAAGCAGGGATAAAATAGCGATCAGCGTTATGACTATAAATAACTGTTTGGCGATCGATAGATTCGATTAATATACCCCACTGATTGGGAGCTTGACTGATAATTTTATCGATATTTGCCCCAATCAATTGAGTACAGGTATTATCGATGTTATTGTTTTCCGGCGGGGGAACGTATAATTCTATGGATTCGTTCGACGAGGAAGGAGCGGGATAAACGGAGAGATTAACTTGAGCGATGCCAGGGTAGGCCAAGGCGATAGTGGCTACACTGGCCACTGTCAGGGAATTAAGGCAAGTGAGGAGTTGTTTCATGCTGTGTTTGTGTAAGAGTCTGGTTTCCATAAGCGTTCGCCCTATTGTACCAGTTGCCGCTCAAGTGTCAACGTTACCTGTCTAAGAGATTTTAGCGGCTAATGCACACCAATGCCAGAGAAGAAAGCTGGCAATAGCCCGGAACTGCACTGATACCCCTTCTCAAGACCGGTGGGAATTTTTCTGGGTTCCAAAACCGGGCTATTTTGATACTGTTGACATTGCTGGTGACAATTTGGGGATAATAAAAGCAAAGTATCGGAAAAGGTATGTAAAACCCATGTATTCTGTCTCAGATGACTCCAAAACAATGACGAATACCAGCCGTCAAACTGTTCTAGAGACGTTAAACTTACAAAAAACCTATCGGACGGGATTCTGGTTAAATAAGAAAATCGAATCCTTGAAAAACTGTACTTTAATTGTCCATGAGGGGGAAACCTTTGGATTATTAGGCCCGAACGGTGCAGGCAAAACCACGCTCTTAAAAACCCTTTTGGGGATTGTCCGACCCACTTCCGGACGGGCCTTGATTCTCGGTCAGCCAATTGGCGATCGCTCGGTCAGGCAACGCATCGGCTATCTTCCCGAAAATGCCTACTACTACGACTATCTCACCGGCTGGGAATTCCTACAATTAATCGGCGGCATTTTTCAAATTCCCTCTTTTGTGCAGAAAAAACGCATTCCTGAATTATTGGATTTAGTGGGATTAGACCGCAAAACTGCCCAGAAAAAGCAATTGCGTCAATATTCTAAGGGTATGATGCAACGGATCGGTATAGCTCAAGCATTAATCAATGATCCTGAATTAGTCTTTCTCGATGAACCGATGTCGGGACTGGATCCTATCGGTCGCTATCAGGTGCGAGAAATTATTCAATCCCTCAAACAACAGGGGAAAACCATCTTTTTTAACTCTCATATTCTCTCCGATGTGGAACAAATTTGCGATCGCATTGCCCTGTTGGCCCGGGGAGAATTACTCTGTGTCGGTTCCCTCGACCAAATTCTCGGTCGTGCTGATGTCTATCAGGTGATTGTTCAAGGTGGTAAGGAGGAGCAACTACAGCAATGGCTCCTCGGTTTGCATTGGCGCGATAATTGTTGGCACGGACAATTACAGGGAGAACCCGATGCTTTTCTGGCTGCCCTGTCTAGTATGGATGCTCGCTTGATTAGTCTTAATTTAGCTCGTGCTTCCCTGGAAGAATTTTTTATCGACCAATTACGTCAGCGCGGTATTACCTCTAGTCAATAGGCACTCTCAGAGCAAATCCGTTTTTAATAGTAGCCCAGAAACATTCTCTCAGATTTGGTCAGGATTAATGCCCAATTCCCGCAGTTTCTTGGCTAATCTTTCCGCTCGTTGTTTTTCCTCGTTATAGCTGGTGAAAGCTTGTCCATCGGGATAAAAAAGCAACATTTCTGGTTCCCCCAACTGAAAACGAATACCTAAACGGGGACTAACCCAATTATCGAGAGTTTCCAGAATTTCTAGCTGATTTTCGCCTCTTATCCAACCACTGGCATCGTTTTTATGGGGATCATAAAGATAATACTCCTCGACCCCATAACGGTCATAAAATAGCTGTTTTTTGGCCATTTCCGTGAGGGTGTTACCCGGAGAGAGGATTTCAAAAACCACCTGGGGACTAATGTTATTTTCTAGCCATTGTCGATAGGAACCTCTTTCCCCTTTTGGTCTTCCAAAAACCACCATGATATCCGGTGCTTGACGCAGTTTATTATCATTTTCCACGGGATACCAAAGTAAATCCCCCGCAACAAAGACATCAGACTGCTCGCGAAATAGCCAGTCTAAATTAGTTTTAATTGTCGTAATCCAACGAAATTGCTGGGTATTATCGGCCATGGGTTGACTATCGCTATCGGGGTAGATAATTTCAGTGACGTTAGTTTTATCTAGTTGCGAAACCATAGGACTAAGTTAAAAGGGAAAAATATAATTCTATAATAGCGGGCATTTGTATTATATAGCAATTCGTCGGCTGGGTTAGCAAGGCGTAACCCACCGCCAGGATCCTAGACAGTGCCAAATTGCTGTGTTAGAGTGATAAATACTAGGAATAATCGGTCTATCTTCCTATACTAGCCCCTATGCAAGCATCGGTAGTTACTCTTCAAGAAATTATTCAAGGCAACACACAATATATAATTCCACTATTTCAGCGCACTTATAGTTGGAAAAAGAAAGATTGGGAAGATTTATGGGATGACATAAGCTATTTGTACGGTCAAGAAAACCCTCGTCCCCATTTTATGGGTTCGATAGTTAAAACTCAAGTTTCGCCTAACTCCGGCGTGGTCAATAAATATCTGCTAATTGATGGACAGCAACGTTTAACGACTATTTTTCTGCTCTTTGCTGCTTTGCGAGACGTAGCGAAAGACCAACAAGAACAGGATTTAAGCGCAGAAATTGACAAAACATTTCTTGTTAATCCCTTTAAAAAAGGTTCTGATTACTTTAAAATTCAACCTACTCAGTTAGACCTAGAATATTTTCAGTCTGTAATCCGTGGCAAAATCATCGACAAAGAAAATACCATATCCCAGTGTTATTTCTTTTTTAAAAGAAAGATTAATGAACAATCATATTCGTTAGCTAAACTAACAGAAGTTATCTGTAATCACTTATCTTTGGTCAATATAACTCTTGGTAATGACGACGATCCTTACCTAGTATTTGAAAGTTTGAATGCCACGGGGCAGCCTTTAACTGAGGCCGATTTAATTCGTAATCATTTATTTATGAAGGTTCGTCAAGAGGAGCAACAGACACTATATGATAGATACTGGCTGCCGATGCAGGAAAAATTAGGAGATAATTTAACAGAATTTATCCGTCACTATTTATCGAAAAGTGGGGCAGAAATTAGAAATAACGAAATTTATTCTGCCTTTAAAAATAAACTAGCTGATAATAATCCCGCTCTCTATATAGAGGACTTATATACATTTTCCATGTATTATGCCAAACTAATCACTCCCAAGCTGGAAAATAATTCTAGTATTCGTAAATATCTCGATTCTTTTCAGCGTCTAGAGGTCTCTACTATCTATCCATTTCTTTTAAATTGTTATGATGACTGGGGAAATAGCAAATTATCTGAAAAGGACTTTATAGAGGTTTTAAAAACCCTTGAAAACTTTCTTGTCCGTCGTTTTGTTTGTGGTATTCAGACTCGCGGACTTAATAAAACTTTTGCTTTACTATATTCCCAAGTTCAAAAAGATGCTGCTTTAAACTCTGAACCTTTTATTAAAAGATTAAAAATCTCTCTTCAAAAGAAAGACTACCCAAAAGATAATGATTTTAAAGAAAAGTTAATAACCATCAAACTATACGGAGGAAATCGCAGCGAAAAAGCGAAAATTATTCTCGGTGCGATCGAAGAATCTTTTGGTCATCGAGAAACTGTAGATTTAAGTGATTCTCGCCTGACTATTGAACATATTATGCCGCAAAAACTAAATGATAAGTGGAGAGATTATTTGGGAACAGATGCAGATATTACCCATCAACTTCTTGTGCATACTTTAGGTAATTTAACCCTGACGGCTTATAATGGAGAACTGGCGGATAAAGATTTTTCTCACAAGAAAGAAGAACTCCATAAAAGCCATCTTGAAATTAATAAATACTTTGATAGTATTAACTCATGGCAAAAAGAAGATATCGAACAACGTGCTGAATATTTGGCCGACCGTGTTATAAAAATTTGGAGTTATTTTGGCGATGATTCGCTGCCGGTCAATGAAACTGCATCTGTCAAGGATACAAAACCCAAAAAACTAATTATTCGTGGTAAACAACAAACAGTAAAAACTTGGAAAGATGTACTAATTTTTACCTTGAATACTCTCTACGATCTAGACCCTGAAAAGTTTCAAGAGATTGTGCTAGAGTTTCCCCGCTTTTTATCGAAAGATGACACAAAATTCCGCCGACCTCAAAAACTTGAAAATAATGTTTTTATAGTAGAAACTAATTTTTCGGCCAAAGATATCCACTATTTTTGTGTAAAAGTAGTAGAAACTATGGGATTATCCTCAGAGGATTGGTCAGTCGAAAGAGAACCTAAATAATCACTCCACCATCTCTTGACAAATAGGATAACTTGTGGGTTACTATATCTCGCTCCATCCTGATATTTTTCTGAAGCTGGAAGGGTATATTAAGAGAGATTCCGAGGCTCTTCTAGGTTGTGTGTGATAAGTTTAACTTACTATATGATCGATCAATCTTTGTGTCCTTTGTGTCTTTGTGGTTCGTTCCATCCCCTCGCTAGGAGGAATGTATCTTAGAATACATTTTACCTACCAAATCCAAGAGAGCCGATTCTGATCACCGCTTATTGAGATAAATCTATTATGCTGATTTACTTTATTCATGGAGTGGCCACAAGAGACGCTAGTTATGCCAATAAATTAATCAAACTAATTGAAGAAGAATGTAAACGCAAAAATCGGGCGATTCCCTACTGTTATGCAGGTTTTTGGGGAAATGTTCTCAAAGGAACCGAAAAGTTATGGCGAGATATCGAGCAAGAATTACAGACACAAAAACAGAAAAATAGTAATTTTAATCCCGAGCAATCCTTTCGCTATCAAAATTTTAGAAAAGAGTATTTATCTTATTTTATCGGTGACGCATTTAGCTATTTAGGCAGCGATCGAGGAAACCAAATTCGCCGCATTATTGCCGATCAATTAATCGATCTTATTCAAGCTTATCCCCGGGAAACCGAATTACATATAGTCGCCCATTCTTTGGGTACTGTAATCCTTTGGGATCTGTTATTTTCTGAGCGTTTTGACCCGAAGGATCCCGCTTATGAAATTCGTGATATTATCGGTAAAGAGCGGGGCAAACTTTCCCTATCTAGTGTAACAACAATGGGTTCACCGATCCCATTTTTAAATCTAACTCTAGGCATTGATGCTAATCAAATTGAAAAATTTATTACCCAGCATCAAGGCCAGCGTTTGCTCTGGAATAATCTGATCAATTCCTCCGATATTATCGCTTATCCAATTCGTCCTCTTTTTGATTCTATAACCGATGTATCCAAGATTTTAATGAGCGATTATTATCTAGAAGCGACTGGCAATATTTTTGATTCTGTAGAAATTGCTGCCGTAGTATTGAATTCCCTTAATGCTCATACCTATTACCTAGCATCAGATAAAGTGGCCAAAAATATCGTAGAGACAATTTATTTCGGCCAGCAGGATTATAATCATGGCAATAGTTACAGTGATAACACCTGTGTTGATCTTGCCATAGAAAGAATAGCTAAAATATCTGGAGTGACTAAAGATGTGGTAAAAATGAAACCTTTAAAAGAAAAAATATTACTAGAAGGTAAATTTAAAGATGCCAGTGGTTATATTTATTTAAGCTCAGATTTATATCGTGTCCATCATGTTTATATACAGGACAATCATCAAAATATTGTATATGCTGTATATGTGGGCTGGATTCATGTAGAGGGACTGAAAAATTCTGTCACCGAAATCATCAGACAGCTATGTTATATCAACGATGAAGCAAAGAATAGCTAATAGCTGCGCTATACTGCCATTATTGAGATTAAACCAGCATTTATGAGTCAATCCCCCCGTATTCTAGCACTCGATTTTGATGGTGTTCTTTGTGATGGCATGATCGAGTATTTTCAGATTAGCAAACGCACCTATGAAACCCTTTGGCCGGAAATAATTCCCGAGGATTTTTTCCCGAGGTTTTCGCAACTTCGTCCCGTTATCGAAACCGGTTGGGAAATGCCTTTACTGTTGCGATCGCTCGTTCTCGGTATTCCCGACGAGGAAGCTTTAAATAATTGGCCGTCAATTGCTCAAAATCTGCTAGAAAGGGATAAAATAGCGAAAAAAGTTCTCTCAAATGCTCTCGATGGTCTTAGGGATCAATGGATTGAGTCGGATCTAGAGTCTTGGTTAGCCTTACATCAATTTTATCAACCCGCGATCAATCGCCTCGCCTCTCTTTTAGACTCGGATTTTTTGGTCTATATTATCACTACAAAAGAAAGTCGTTTTGTCAAGCAATTGTTACAAAAAGTAGCAATTAATTTTCCGGCAGCGAGATTAATTGGCAAGGAAATTAAACAGCCTAAATACCTGACTATTCAGCAAATACTGGCTAATTTACCCGAATCTCCCGCTAATTTGTGGTTTGTCGAGGATCGTCTCGATGCGTTGGAATTAGTGCAGCAACAAGCAGATTTAAACGATGTGGGCTTATATTTAGCCAATTGGGGATATAATACCGCTCAAATGCGCCAAAAGGTCGCTCAAGATACCCGCATTAAACTGTTATCCCTATCTCAATTTGCGGCAGACTTTACCCACTGGTAGAGTCACTGACGAAAAATATCAAAACGTCGCTCATTCCCCGATGGGGTTGTTATACTAAATCCGTTGAGTATAGGCTACTTATGAAGACAGGCACTCATGCAAAAGGAAGAATAAATAATCAGTCTTTAATAACCGGATTTAGTATTACACTGATCACTGATCACTGATCACTGATGCTGCTATACTAAAAAGCGTAGTCGTTATGAGTTGCATTTACGGTTATGACTGTCGAGAATTTAGTCATTATTGGTTCGGGACCCGCGGGATATACGGCGGCGATTTATGCGGCGCGTGCGAACTTAAAACCCTTGATGTTTGAGGGTTTCCAAGCGGGAGGCATTCCGGGGGGACAATTGATGACCACCACAGAAGTAGAAAATTTCCCCGGTTTTCCCGAAGGAATCACCGGTCCGAAGCTGATGGAAAGAATGAAGGAACAGGCCGAAAGATGGGGGACCCAATGCTATACCGAAGATGTTATCTCGGTGGATTTAAGTCAGCGTCCTTTTACCATTCGTTCCACGGACCGGGAAGTTAAGGCCAATAGTATTATTATCGCCACAGGAGCCACTGCCAAACGCTTAGGATTACCCAGCGAGGCCCAATTCTGGAGTAACGGCATTTCCGCTTGTGCTATCTGTGACGGTGCTACACCGATATTTAGAGAGGAAAACCTCGCTGTGATTGGTGGCGGTGACTCCGCGGCAGAAGAAGCCGTATATTTAACTAAATACGGCTCTCACGTCCATTTATTGATACGCGGGGAAGCGATGCGTGCCTCGAAAGCAATGCAGGACCGGGTGTTAAATAATCCGAAAGTTACCGTTCATTTTCACACCCAAGCACTGGATGTGTTCGGTACAGGCAGTAAAATGGAGGGATTACGCATTAAAAACTCGCAAACGGGAGAAATCAGTGAATTAGCCGTTAGAGGGTTATTTTATGCCATCGGTCACACTCCCAATACTTCCCTATTCCAAGGACAACTAGAATTAGACGAGGTGGGTTATGTGAAAGTCAAACCGGGGACTGTTGCTACCAGCGTCGAGGGGGTTTTTGCCGCAGGAGACGTACAGGACCACGAATACCGTCAGGCAATTACTGCCGCAGGTACGGGGTGTATGGCGGCGTTATTGGCAGAAAGATGGTTATCGGAGCATAATTTAATCCAAGAATACCGTCAATCAGCCACTTCTGAACATTATGAGACGAAAACCGTTAGCGAAACCCCGGCCGATACGGAGGAAACTTTTGATATTCACAAAACCCGTCACGTTGGGGGTTATGCTTTGCGGAAATTATTCCACGACGGCGATCGCTTGTTAATGGTAAAATATGTTTCTCCCACCTGTGGCCCCTGTAAAACCCTGAAACCGATTTTAGATAAAGTGGTCGATGAGTACGATGGCAAAATTTATTTTGTGGAAATTGACATCGAAGCTGACCCGGAAATTGCCAAAATGGGTCAAGTAACTGGAACTCCCACGGTACAATTCTTTAAGGACCGGGAATTAGTCAAGGAAATGCGCGGAGTCAAACAAAAAAGCGATTTTCGTCAAGTAATTGAAAGTTATCAATAATCAGTTATCAGTTATCAGTTATCAGATGTGAGTTTTGAGTTTACTGTTTACTGAAAAAGCTCCCCACACCCCACACCCCACTCCCCCACTCCCCCACTCCCTAATTCATAATTCATAATTCATAATTCATAATTCATAATTCCCCACTCCCCCACTCCCTAATTCATAATTCATAATTCATAATTCATAATTCATAATTCATAATTCATAATTCCCCACTCCCCCACTCCCTAATTCATAATTCATAATTCATAATTCCCTAATTCATAATTCATAATTCCCTAATTCATA
>NZ_BDSM01000011.1:0-7258 GCF_003112475.1 Microcystis sp. 0824
TGGCTGAGGTAGAAGTGATTCAATTAGGATTATTTGATCAGGTAAACTTGGTGGAATTTGAGAGCGAAGATTATCCCGACGAAAGATTAATTGCTTGTCGGAATCCCTTCATTGCCCAGAAAAATCAACAACAAAGAGAGGCATTATTAGAGGCAACAGAGAAGGAACTAGATTTGATTGTTCAGGCGACTCAAAGGGAGAAAAGAGCTTTAAAGGGTCAAGATAAGATAGCTTTGAGAGTGGGCAAGGTTCTTAATCAGTTTCAAGTCAATAAATACTATAACTTAGAGATAACAGAAGAAGGTTTTTCCTATCAACGGAAGCTGGAATTAATCGCTCAAGAAACGGCCTTGGATGGTGTGTATGTGTTAAGAACTTCTCTGGAGTCCACCTTGATGGATGCAGCGACGACGGTTAAAGCTTATAAAAGTTTATCTCAAGTGGAGGAGGCATTTCGCTGTTATAAGTCAATTGATTTAAAGGTACGTCCTATCTATCATTATAAGGGTGATAGAGTCAAGGCTCATATCTTTTTATGTATGTTGGCTTATTATGTGGAATGGCATTTAAAACAGTCCTTGGCTCCTTTATTATTTGAGGATGAAGAAATTGATGATAGTTCTCTGAATGTGATTAAAGCCAATCGGAGTGAATCCGCTCAATCTAAAGAGAGAAAAAAACGGAATCAAGAGAACCTCCCTGTGCATAGTTTTCGGACTTTGTTGGAAGACCTGGGGACAATTTGCTTGAATACAGTGGAATGTACGATTAGGGAGGGAAGTTATCGTTTTTCTAAGATAACTCGACCGACTCAACTGCAACAAAAAGCGTTAGATTTATTGGGAGTTTCCCTGATTTGTACCCAGTAACGGGGCGCTGGAAATTCTCTTAATCCCTCCTACAGCAGAGGTTATGGCTTTTTGTCAACGGGGAAGTCCAGTTATACTAAATCCGTTGAGTAACGCACAGAAAACGGGTTTCTCGGAGAAACCTGTTTTCTACTCATGCACTCATGCAAAAAGGGGAATAAATAATCAGTTTTTAATAACCGGATTTAGTATTACTCCTAACCCAATGTTCGACAACGATAAGCAAAAATTATGTATTGAATCCAAAAACTTGAGAATATTTAAATTAACATTCCGCAATATTTACAAATTCTTAAGAATTAATTGAGAAAGATTTTTATTTAACAACGATGTTACGATGGTTACAGCGATTTTACTGGATTTCATAATGGCCTATCTTGTGCTTTTTTGGACAGCAACGCTTGAAACCCTTGCCACAGCTAGAAGGTAATCCTAATCAAGACGGGTAAATGAGTCAATTTCACCCACAACGATGATCTTTTTTTTGTGTAGTTTTATTACAAAAAAAAAGTTTTTTTGACAAAAAGCACAAAGTATGCTGCTGTCAACGGACTTCGTGGGTGTTGAGGGGAGAGAGGAGCGGGGGTGTGGGGAGAATAAAGCTGCCTTTTGCCTCCTGCCTTTTGCCTCCTGCCTTTTGCCTTTTGCCTTTTGCCTCCTGATTATTGATTACTGATCACTGATTACTGATTACTGATTAGGTGTCACCTTATCAATAACCTTGAGAGTCCCGTCATCCTTAACAGTCCAGACATCGTAACTACCGACCACATCGCCATTTTCGTCGATATCCACATTACCACTGGCCCCCTGATAGTTAATATCCTCGCCTTTGCGAATCATTTCCATGGCTTGACAAGCATCGGTTACTTCCGTCCCGGGGCCATTAGCCACCTCACGAATCTTGCTTTGAATCCCTTCACCAGTGTTAGATTTAGCCGCCTCAGCCGCTAACATCAATAAAATCGCCGCGTCCCAAGTATGGGGAACAAAAGCAGTGACATCCTTGCCAGTTTTTTCTTTCCAGAGGCTAGTAAAAGCGCTTAAAGCTTGACCGTCAGCCCCGGGGACAGTGCCTAGGGCGCCGGCAATAATTGACTTACCATCGGTTCCTTTCCCCACCTGTTTGGTGAAATCTTCCGAATAAACCCCATCGGTGAGGAGGACAGTAACTCCTTTGGTCAATCCCTGTTTATAGGCCGCTTGTAGTAATAAACTACCCGTTTCAGCGTAAAGGACTGCCGCTACAGCATCCGGTTGGTTAGCGAAGGCAGCCGCCGCTTCACTATCGAGAGTGGCAGCTTTCGGGTCATAACGGACGGGATTCTGCTTATTAGTGATCGTGCCGCCTAATTTATCGAAAGCACTCACGAATTCCCGCTCAAATCCGACTCCATAATCGTTATTGATCACGACGGTGGCCACATCTTGAAAACCCTTTTTCTTAGCTAGGACCGCTAAAGCTTGAGCTTGGTAGGTGTCTGGGGGAGCCGTCCGCGCCCAAAAACCTTTAAAATCGCCTTTTTTCGCCCTGTCAGTAAATACAGGACTGGTGCTACCCGGAGAGACTAACATAACTTTCTTTCTCACCGCCACATCGACGGCTGCTCCCGATACACTACTGGCAAAGGAACCGATCACACCAGCTACTTTATCCACCTCCGCTAGTTTCGTCATCGCTGAAGCACCGGCGGCGGGATCGGTTTGGTCATCTTCTTTCACCAGGGTGACGGGTTTGCCATTGACTCCACCACAGGCATTGATAGTCTCTACCGCTAGGGCGGCTGCTTCGGGCATATTTTGACCAATAGCGGCTAAATCTCCGGTAATGGGCAGTAATGCTCCTAATTTTAAGCCTTGATCACCGGGGGCAGTGGTGGTGGGACTAGAGGCAGTGTTATCGGGGGTTTGGGCATTATTACAAGCGGTTAAAAAATTAGCTAAGAGGCTGATGCTCAGGGTTAGGGCTAGGGGCGATCGAATATATCTCTGCATGGCAGTAAAATCAAGGATGAGTTAAGGTTGCAAGGCTGAAAAACCCTGACTGGGAAAATTCTAATCGATGTTAGCATTCTCTCCAAATCAAACAGGTTTTCATCTTAATTTAGATATTGATGGAAAAAATGGCTAATTTGTTCGATTTATGCCGTGGGAATTATAAATTATGAATTATGAATTATGAAGTGGGGAGCAGGGAGCGGGGTAGTGGGGATAATAAGTAAAAATAATCTCCTGAATCCTGCCCCACCAACAAACTTTTTCAGTAAACCCCCTTAGGAAGCTTTGGCTAAAACGGTGTTCTGGTTTAAAAACTGAATCGCGGTTTGGTATTGACTATCTTTTTCGGTGCCAATTTCCTCATAGGTGATCGGTTCCTGTGCCACCACTTGATCCGGCATAATTCCTAACTTATGAATATCATGATGGGCAGGAGTTTCATATTTAGCCACGGTAATCGCTAATCCTGCCCCATCGGGTAACTCGAATAGGGACTGAATTAATCCCTTACCAAAAGTCTTTTCTCCCACTAAAACCCCCCGTTGATTGTCCTGTAATGCTCCAGCTAAAATCTCGCTGGCGCTGGCGGTTCCCTGATTGACTAAAACGACTAAAGGCGAGTCGGTTAAAGCATTGCCAGAAGCGGCAAAACTATCGGCAATTCCCTCGCGATTAACCGTATAAACAATCGTTCCCTGATTAATCCACATCCGAGCGATTTCTATGCCAGCTTGCAGTAAACCACCGGGGTTATTTCTTAGATCCAAAATATAACCCTTGGCTCCTTGTTTTTGTAAATTCGTCACTGCTTCCGAGACTTCTTTGGCAGCGTTAGCACTAAATTGATTTAAGCGCACATAACCGATGGGCAAGGAACTAGAATTTTTATCCAAAACCGCCACCACTGGACTTAAAGAAATGCGTTGACGGGTTAAAGATAGGGTTTTTGGTTGACTTTTTTGATAGGGAAGAATGACTAAGGAAACTTCTGTTCCGGCTGTCCCGCGCATTTTGGCTGCTGCTGCATCGAGGGTTAAAGTAGTGGTATCGATGCCATCAATAAACAAAATGCGATCGTGGCTAGTTAAACCAGCGGCCTCAGCAGGAGAACCGGCAAGGGGGGCAACCACTTCTAAGTAACCATTGTCGGGATTGATATTAATTTGCAGTCCTACCCCCGATAATTCCCCCGTGGTGCTAATTTGTAGGTTATGGTATTGATCCGGTCGCAAGAGACGGGTAAAGGGTTCATCGAGAGTGGCTAACATCTGTTCGATCGCATTATAGGCCGCCGTCCGATCGTTGAGGGGTTTTTTGATGAATTGTTCCCGCACCTGCCACCAGTTTTGATGATTAAAGGTGTCATCATAATAGGATTGGTTGACTAATCGCCAAGATTGCAGTAGCAATTTTTGTTCTTCGCTAAAGGCGGCTGCTGTGGGTGTCCATGCCATCCAAGTTAGACAAAACCAAAATCCCACCAATAATCCCGCCCACAACGATTTTTTTCTCATCTTGCTTCTCTTATAAATCCAGTGCTGATCTGCTGATTATTTTCAGTATAGTCTTTTCTCTGAAATCGATTCTTATCTGGTAACTCTTTCCCTTGAAGGCATTCCCATAAAAAAGAGGGTAGTTATGGTTAACTACCCCAAAAAATCCTGCTAAATTGGTGCCATTAAGCGATCGCTTAATTGTTCAGCTACTAGACAGCCACAACTTTTTTGCTGACTTGGGTTAATTGCCCTTTAGCATATTTGGCTGCGTAGTCATCGAGGGACATTTGTTTGATTTTGCTGGCGTTGCCGGCGGTACCAAATTGTTGATAGCGATCGGCACAAACTTTCTGCATGTATGTGATCGAGGGTTTCAGGAAGAAACGGGGATCAAACTCTTTCGGGTTGCTAAATAGCGCTTCCCGAACTGCGGCGGTAATTGCTAAACGGCAATCGGTGTCGATATTGATTTTACGCACACCACTCTTGATGCCTTTTTGGATTTCTTCCACGGGAACACCGTAGGTTTCAGGGATAGCGCCACCGAATTGGTTGATTAATTCGAGGAGATCTTCGGGAACCGAGGAAGAACCGTGCATGACCAAGTGAGTATTGGGTAAGCGGTTATGAATTTCTTCAATGCGGCTAATAGCGAGAATTTCGCCGGTGGGTTTGCGGGTAAATTTGTAAGCGCCGTGGCTAGTACCAATGGCTACTGCTAAAGCATCTACTTGGGTTCTTTCGACGAAATCCACCGCCTCATCGGGATCGGTTAACAGCATCGAGTGATCTAATTCTCCCTCAAAACCGTGACCGTCTTCTGCTTCTCCTTTACCGGTTTCTAGGGAACCTAAACAACCGAGTTCCCCTTCCACACTAGCACCGATCGAGTGGGCAACTTTTACTACTTCAGCAGTAACGTTAACGTTGTACTCGTAGGTGGCGGGAGTTTTAGCATCCGCTTCTAAGGAACCATCCATCATAACACTGGTGAAACCGTTACGGATCGCCGAGTAGCAGGTGGCGGGTTCGTTACCGTGATCTTGGTGCATCACGATGGGGATATGAGGATAGGTTTCCACCGCGGCGGTGATCAGGTGACGCAGGAAGTTTTCCCCTGCATATTTGCGCGCACCGCGAGAAGCTTGTAGGATAACGGGGCTGTCGGTGGCTGCCGCCGCTTGCATGATCGCTTGGATCTGCTCCATATTATTTACGTTAAAAGCGGGGATGCCATATCCGTTCTCAGCCGCGTGATCCAACAATAACCGCATGGGGACGAGTGCCATATCCTTTACTCCTTAATCTATTTCTTGTTTTTTGTCTCTTTAAATTCAAGAAAGTTAATTCTCTTACCTGTTAATCTTAAGATAGTTTTTACACTTTGACGATCCCCAAAAAAAATTTTTCTAGGTTTCGTCCTAAGATGACCACAATCTCCGTTGCGCTGGTCCCTTAAGTAGTTCGTGTGTATTAAATAGCAGCTGGGGAATCGGCAATTTTTCCGGGCAGCGAGGTAAACAATCACCACATTCAGTACAATTATTCGCCTTGCTTCCGGGGAACCAATGACCAGCATTTTCCAGCATTCGATAGCGATACTGGCCAAAATCAGTCATTTCGTAAGCTACTGCCAGATTCCGCAGTCTCAACACTTCGGGGATATTAATATTTTCAGGACAGGGTAAACATTGATAACATTGGCTACATAAATCTGTAGCCAATTTATCGGTTAAATGTGCCTCTAAACGGTTAAAAACGGCAATTTCTGCCGCATCTAAGGGCTGATCTCGTTCGCATACGTTAATAATTGCCTCTAATTCCTCTGGTATCGCTGCCCCGACGCTGAGGGTAGTAATGCGCGGATCGCTCAATAAAAAGCGATAATTTAGCTCTAGGGGTGAAAAAGGGGCGCATAATTCCTCTAGCTTCTTAGGAGGTCTGTGGAGACCACCTCCCTTATCAGCAGGGGAAATAATAAACACACCCATGTCCTTTGCTCTGGCTAAAGCGATCGCCGGTTGCTGTCTTTGCCAAAAAAAATAGTAATGGATATTGACAAAAGCGAAGAAATCTGTATTGATCGTCTCGAGAATAATTTCTAGGGGTGCATGGGTAGAAAAGCCAATATGACCGATTTTTCCGGCTTCTTGGGCCATAAAAACGGCTTTCATGCAGCCTTGCGGGTCTTTAATCCAGTTTAAATGTTCGAGGGTGTTAATACCGTGAATTGCTAGACAATCGAGGTGATTTAATTGTAATCGTTCTAGGGATTCGGCGATCGCTTTTTCCATAGTTTGGCGATCGGGAGTGGGGACCAATTTCGTGGTCAGATAAACCCGCTCCCGCACTCCTTGACGCTGCAGATAGCGACCGAGAAAAACTTCGCTATTACCGTAACCTCTGGCCGTTTCTAGGTGATTAATCCCCAATTCTAAGGCGCGATCGAGTGTTGCGGCAAATACCGACTCTGAGGACAAACAGCGCATTGTCCCCAGGGAAAACAGCGAAAATTGCCAATTAGTGCGGCCAAATCGTCGATAACGCATTGATTCAGTTATCAGTTATCAGTTATCAGTTACCAGTTACCAGTTGCCAGTTACCAGTTAAGTAGGTAGGTATTAGACCTCGACCTAATTTAATTAAATCACAATAATAGGATAATTAGGGGTCGAGAAGGTCGTCACCGACCTCCCCTCCCATTCAGAACCGTGCGTGAGACTTTCACCTCACACGGCTCCTAGTTTGACTGTTCCCTTGTTAAGGATACCGCTTGACTTCTCTGTGGTTGCCTGTGATAATTTCCTTGTGGTTATATCGAGGCTTCCATCGGAAGCTGATTTTTCGTCGTGACAGTGGCGGTGTAGTATTTGAAGGTTTTTATACTCATCCTTT
>NZ_BDSM01000012.1:0-14330 GCF_003112475.1 Microcystis sp. 0824
CGGGCTTGGCGTTCGGCGTGGTGTTAGGCGTGGTGTCAGGCGTGGTCGCGTTGCTCGTGTTGCTCGTGTTGCTCGCGGTGTCGGGCGTGGGGGACAACGTGGTGTCAGTGTCAGAGTTGTCAGGCGCGGCGTGGGGCGTGGCGTTGCGTGCGATGGTGCTGGGCGTGGTGTTCGGCGTGGTGTTCGGCGTGGGGTTCGGCGTGTTTTTCGGTGTGTTGGGCGTGTCGGGCGTGTCGGGCGCGGTGTTGGGCGTGGGGTTCGGCGTGGTGTCCGGCGTGGGGTTTATATTCGCCTTTTTCCGTCTTGATAATTGGCTAATCGGGCTTTTGGCTGGCTCCCAAGGGCGACTTTTTCCCCGTATTACCCTTCTACCGCTGCCGGGGTTAACCTCGACTCTACAACAATGGTTACAGCAAGACTGGGAAACGGCTATTAATAACCTCAATCAATACCTTCGGTACAGCCGCCAGTTTATTCCTGTCCTTGCCGCCGTTAATCGCGTTTTACCGCAATTCCCAGAGGCAGAAATTATCTATCGCGTCTCCCGTCTGGCAGAAAATCCCTCCGATTGGCAATTGTTAAAATATGCGTCCGCGTCGGCGAAACTGTTTTCTCTTGCTGACAGCCAAATCCGTCTAGATACTCCTGCTCGCGCCGCCGCCGCCGGTTTTTGGTATCTTCACCAACGGGACACCGAAAAAGCCGAAAAAGCCTTTGCTGTGGTACGTTCCCTCGCCAACGGGGAAGAAATGTATAGCCTAGCCCAAACTTTACACCGATTTAGTCAGGCAGCAACTTTCGATAGTATCGCTTCCCTGAAGGTTGCCCCCATTGCCGCAGAACCTTCATTACGTCCGCAAACTTGGCAAGCTATCAGCAGTTTAAATCGAGTTATCGCAGAAATGGCTTTAGCACAGAGAAGTAGAGATCGGATTATCGGGGAATTAAGCGATATAATCGACCGACAGGCTGCCAATTTACCCCAAGCAGAAAAAGCATTAATCCTTTCTATCGCCCAAAAATGGAAAACTTGCCTGTAGCTTGTAAGCTAAGACGCATTTAAACCGCTTTTTCTTAGATTAGCCGAATCTCCCCCCCCCTGCCCTAGGGTTGATTCACAGTAGGGTTGATTCATGAATCAACCCTACCCTACTTAGGGGGGGGGTTGGGGGAAAATGGGTCTTAGCTTACCCACACCTGGCCCCGACGAAAAACTTTAGTATAATCAAGAACAGTGAGTATTTATTAGCTTTTCTGTCTAAGATTGATGTTAAAGGCTGTTCTGTTCGATTTTAATGGGGTGATCATCAATGATGAACCAATCCATCAAGAGTTAATCAATGAAATCTTGCTCGGGGAAAATTTACTGCCCCTAGGGTCGGAATTTGCGGAGTTATGTCTGGGAAGAAGCGATCGCGTCTGTTTGCGTAATGTTCTCACCCGTCGCGGTCGTCAAGTGACAGAGGAGTATCTGACCAAGTTAATTAACAAAAAAACCAGTTTATACCGAGAAAGATTAGAAAAATTAGAGAAACTTCCTATTTATGAAGAGATATACTCTTTTTTAAAACGGGTTAAGGCCAGGGATCTACAAATCGGTTTGGTGACGGGAGCAATACGCTCGGAAGTAGAATCGATCTTGCAACAGACGGGCCTTGGGGATTACTTTAGTGTCATTGTCACCGGGGATGAGATTAGCACCAGTAAACCTCAACCGGATGGTTATTTACTGGCCGTGGAAAGATTCAATCGTTGGAATTTTAATCTACAGTTGCAACCCTGGGAATGTCTGGTGATTGAAGATACTTTTGCTGGTTGCGAAGCGGCAAAAAGAGCGGGAATGCAGGTGGTGGGAATCGCTCATACCTACCCCTTCCATTTTATGCAGAGAGTGTCTAACTGGGCGATCGATAATTTCTCCCAACTAGACCTCGATCGCGTGGAAGAAACTTTTAGCCAAATTGGTGATAAAAAGGAGCGATCGGGATTTTTAGGCAATCTATGACCATCTAGAGGCGATTCACAAGCTGAAAATCACTACTTGTAAAAATTGGCAATTCGTGTTATGCTAACAAAAGTGCTAAGAAAATGCGGGTGTAGTTTAGTGGTAAAACCCTAGCCTTCCAAGCTAATGATAGGGGTTCGATTCCCCTCACCCGCTTAGGCTGTTGTGCAGTAAACGTCTAAGGAATTATCGGTAATACTAACGGCGATTCTGACTTAGAGATCGCTATCTTCTAAATATCTCTGCAAATCTTTGGTACGCTGCTCGGTGACATTTGCCAAACAAAAACCGTAAATCATGGGAGCTAGAGAGCCTCCCTCATAGGCGCTTCTTTCAAATTCGCAACTGCGAAAATGTCCTAAATTGGGCTTAGTAGCCACATAAAAAATCGTATCAATTTGTGCTAAGGCTTTTTTGGCTTGAGTTAAATCTGGATTTGCGCCATAAAGATTACCTCCCAAACAGAAAAGAGTGTTAATTTTTCCCCCTTCGGCAGCTTTAATTAATGCCCTGGTATCAATTTAGATCGATTTTATCGATTCCCCTCGGTTTCGGGGTCGGAAACCGTCTGGAGAACTCGATGTATAATGGCAGTAGAGAGGGTCGAAGGGGGAGAAGCGGCCATGAAAGGTTTTCACTATTCTTTGGAGTATCCGATCCTTAGAACAGACTCGGCTGGAAGGGATAGTTTTCCAGCGATTCTACCGACGCAGGGATACGGTTCGGCTATTATCCGAAGGGCAAGCGAGAACGATATCCGCCCGCTCTACAAACTCTACAAAATCGTCGCTCGATCGAACCCTGGCAATTTAACCCAGGAAGAAGGCGAAATTACACTCGACTATGTGTGCGGGGTGTTAAAGGAAGGATTACAGTGCGGGCTGGTTCTAGTTATCGAAGAGGGGGGGGAAATGGTCGGCTGCTTGAAAGCTTTCACTTCACGATTTAAGTGTCTGGCTCACGTCCTCACTAATGCGACCATGATAGTTCATCCCGAATGGCAGGGGAAAGGATACGGCGGTCGATTGATCGATGCTTATCTGAGAGAAATTGAAGCTAATATGCCTCATATCCTCCGATTTGAACTTTTGCCCCATCGGAGTAATACAAGGGCGATCGAGTTCTACCGAAAACACGGTTTCAGATGCGAAAGTATGGCTTTCCAAAAGATCAGAAAACCGCAAGGAAATTTCGACTCTGAAGTTACACTGGTCTGGTTCAACCCGAATTTCTCTGAGGAGGGGTTGAAAAGATACCATGCTTTTTTAAGTTCTCCTATCCTGTGATGTCTAATCCTTTTTTAAAATCGTCGGTAAAGGGATGATCAAATTCAATTAATAGCCGGAAGATATGTCCCATATAAAAAGGAAAAATAACCAGGCAAACCACCGATTTTTGACAATACTCTATGATTGTGATTTTATCAGACTAGGGAGAGGTCTATTAAAATGATAATTCCGATGGATGAAAATGAAGACTTTCAACATTTAGAAGAGATGATCGCCAATCTCCAAGTAAAACAGAAACAGATTCTGAAAGGGATGTTAAATTATCCGATTCAAATCGATTCGGCAATGGGGATACTTTCCGATCCATCTCGGCAATTGCCAACAACTCATAATAATATAACCAGAATACATAAAATTCTTAAAGAATTGGAAAAACGGGGATTGGTTAGGTTTTACGACCGTCAATATTCTGGCTCTACCGAACCTGTCATGCAAAACTATCAACAACTTATGCTTGTAAAGCTTGTACAATAAAGCTTTGAGTTTTTGTTAGATTGATATTTATCAACTTTAGAACATTGCTGGACAGAGAGGGAGCTTGGGGACTTTTCTACAGTGTAAGTTCGGAAGAACCAATATTCTTTGACCGAGTTGGGAAGGGAAATAGTAAGACACCTTAGCAATAAGAGTCGAACCCCAAGAAGGGATGCACAGAGAAAAGAAAGACTTAAAAAAAGTTACGATTTTTTAGAACTCCATAAGCAGGGTTTAAGCTATCAGCAAATAGGGGATATAGCGTTTCCCAATCTCATGAGGTACACCAAAATCTTAACTCCTGAATCCCGAATCCTGACTCCTGAATCCCGAATCCTGACTCCTGACTCCTGACTCCTCAAAACCTAAGACTCTGTACCTCACAACTATGGGAATTGCTATAAATACGGCATAAGTCGGGAGCGCGTCCGTCAAATTCTTGCCAGTAACCCCGAATTTGAAGCTTATAGGCAAAAACAAAAAGAAAAAAATTATCGTTGAACGCCTGAAAGAGGATCGAAAGAAAAGTGTCACCTTGAATCCAAACCTTATCTTGGATAATTTCAACATGATGTTGAGTTTGCTGTCACCTTTTGGAGATAATCAGGTATTGACTTATGTCTATATTCCAAAAGTGTTAAAAATTATGTGCGATTGACCCACCTTTTGAGTAAGTTGTTAGAAAAAGTTTTTTTATTGTATGTTAGGATGTGGGCTGTTCATTTTTGGGTCTGATTTGTTCTTGTATTGATCGGACATTGATGAGCCTTTTTCTGTCAACTCTTGAGGTTGATGCGTTTCATTTTTGAAGGCGAACCTATGAAATATTTATTAACAAAATCACTAATTGCCACTGCGGGAATTACATTTTTTACTCTCCTTTCTCCTTTCAAGACCCTAGGGGCTACCTTCGATAGTTTTCAGGTATTCGGCGATAGCTTATCGGATCCAGGAAATTTATATCAACTAACGGGCAATCTTTACCCGACTAGCCCCCCCTACGCAAATGGGCGCTTTTCTAACGGTCCGCTCTGGATCGAGTATTTACAGCAGGATTTCGGACTGCCGAATAGTGCGGTGCTGAATCTTGCCTACGGTGGAGCCACCAGCGGCCAGGAGAACGTGGCCGAACTCTTGTTCGGGGGGGATTTTCCAGGATTACTCGATGAGATCGGCGCGTTCGCCGCGAACCCGTTCCTACCAACTTTCGACGCTCGCGATCTCTTCGTCGTGTGGGCCGGGGCTAACGACTATCTTTTCGGCTTCACTACCGACCCCGATGCCGTAGTCGATAACATTATCGCCGCGGTTGAAACCCTGATCTCGCCTGCGGTCGGTGCAAAAACGGTGATCGTTCCGAATCTACCGGATCTCGGGAAATTACCCAGTCAGGCGGGAATACCGGGGATGACGAATCTAGCCCTAGAGCATAATCAGAAATTAGCCGCCGCACTTCAAGCCCTCCAAAACGCTCCCTCGACTGCGGCCACTCTGATCCCGCTAGATATCTACTCTCTCTTCGAGAACACCTACAACGATCCGTCTCGCTACGGTTTAACCAACGTCACCGACGCTTGTTTGAATACCACTACTGGGCAGAGCTGCGCGAATCCCTCCGAGTATCTTTTCTGGGACAGTTTCCATCCCACGACCGTAACCCATCGAGCGATCGCTGGTCTCGCCTCGACAACCCTTGCCAGCGTTCCCGAACCAGACGCAACAGGTGCGATCGTTATCGTCGCTTTTGTCGGTTTAGGCGTTAAAGTGGCGCAGGTAACGATGAAAAGAAAACCGAACCGGGCCAGCGATCCCGCCTTCCAGGTAAAAGCGGTTGAAGGGAGGAGTAAATCTTTATTCAGGTAGATAGAAAAATCGTTATACCATTTTTCAAAAGTAATGGCAGAGATGGTTAATTGCCCTCAACCCCAATCCCTCTCCCAGAAAAGAAGAAAAGAGTAAGATACTTTGAGGTTGGGGAGGGCGAGTCCTAGTGGGAGCAGGTTGGGCAAGTTCGCGGTATAGACGCACACCGGGAGCGGTTAATTATTAGTATGTCAATGTACGGCTGTAATGCCTGATTTTGTCCTATATGTCTAATAAAGTTGTTAAGTATTGCCCTTATCGATCGAGATCGGGTTAGCTTGGAGATAGCAGTGAGCATTCAGCTTTAAACACTTAAGAACTGCTAACCGAATCACTGATAAGGGGGTTTTTTCATGGCTTTTAGCCGTTCTAGCGGTATTTTGCTTCATCCCACCAGTCACCCCGGTCGTTACGGGATTGGAGAACTAGGTAGGGAAGCCTATCAATTTATCGATTTTTTGGCTCAAAGTGGTCAAAAACTCTGGCAAATTCTCCCTTTAGGCCCGACAGGGTACGGTAACTCTCCCTACATGAGTTTTAGTGCCATTGCCGGCAATCATCTCCTGATTAGTCTCGATATTCTTCGGGAGAAAAACCTGCTTAGTGACGCAGATTTCGAGGATATTCCCGATTTTCCCCTCGATCAAGTGGATTTTGAGCGATTGATCGCTTGGAAAATTCCCCTACTTAGAAAGGCGGCGAGCAATTTTGTCAAGGGTTCTGACACAATTCTTTACAAACAGTTTGCTGGCTTTTGTGCTGGCAATGCCGATTGGTTAGAGGATTACGCCCTATTTATGGCTTTATCCCACGCTTACCAGGGTAAAGTATGGATGGAATGGCCGACAGAAATTCGCGAACGTCATTGGGGTGCGTTGGAAACACCGAAACAGGAGTTACAAGAGGAGATTTTTCTGCACAAATTCCTGCAATTTGAGTTTTTTGAGCAGTGGTTAGCCTTAAAACGCTATGCTAACTCCCTCGGTATCGAGATTATCGGTGATATACCCATTTATGTCTCCCATAATAGCGCCGATGTTTGGGCAAATCCGCAGGTTTTCCGACTAGATCCCCAAACCGGTAATCCCTTGGAAGTGGCGGGGGTTCCCCCGGATTATTTCTCAGAAACGGGGCAATTATGGGGAAATCCTCTTTATAACTGGGATTATCTCAAAAATACGGGCTTTGACTGGTGGGTACGCCGTTTAAAAGCGGTTCTTTCCCTAGTCGATATTATCCGTATCGATCATTTTCGCGGATTAGAAGCCTATTGGGCGGTGGCTTTTGGCCAGGAAAACGCTATTAATGGTCGTTGGCTGAAGGCCCCGGGTTATGATCTCTTTAATACTATTGGCGCTCGTTTAGGTAAATTGCCGATTATTGCCGAAGATTTGGGCGATATTGACCAAGCAGTCTTAGATTTTCGCGATCACTTTGCCTTTCCTGGGATGAAGATTCTCCACTTTGCTTTTGGAGGTGATGCGGGTAATCCCTATCTTCCTTTTAACGTCGAACGCAACTGTGTGATTTATACCGGCACTCACGATAATAATACTACTGTGGGCTGGTTTCAGGATAACGCTAATGACTACGAAAAAGCGCGACTTTATCAATATCTTGGCGCTCCCAGTGGTCAGGGAGTGGCTTGGGATCTGATTCGACTGGCCTATAGTTCCGTGGCTAATCAGGCGATCGTACCGTTACAGGATGTGTTAAGTTTAGGATCCGATGCGCGTATGAATACCCCCAGTGTCGCAGAAGGGAATTGGTCATGGCGCTATCGTCAGGAAGCTTTAACCGGAGAATATAGCGAGAGATTGCGGGATTTAGTCAATCTTTTTGGCAGAAATCGTTAAATCTCAACCCTTTTGTCGAGACGTTACCCCTAACGTCTCTTTTTGTCCGGTTAATGTGAGGGGGAATTTTTTAGCAATCTTTGCCGGATGCGATCGAGATTTTCTTGACTATTGACGGGTAAATGGGGTAGGGGTAATTCTAAATTGGGCCAATTACTCAAATCATGGCAGGGACAGGATAAGCCCGATTGTCCCATCACTTCAATTGGTACAGGTATAGTACAACGAGCGCAGGGATGAAATTCCCATTGAGGGGAAAGTAAGTCTTGGATGGTTTGTTGAGTACCCTCTAGGTAACAATCGCCACTTTGAGGATCAAGCATTTTTTGCCAACAATCCTCAAACTCCGACGAATAGCGATCAGCATTGAAAATTGGCAGCGGAAATAGCATAGCTTGGTTTTTGGGACAAATAACTTTTTTTCCCAATTGAAACCAATGGGCGAGATATTTTTTAACTGCGGAGGTGTCTGACATATAGTTTGTGTGGAGGCTGCCCTGATTATTGCTCTTACCATCAATCCTAGCGTTAACTTCCGGTGTCGGACAGGTCTTAGGATGATTGATGATCGAGTTTAATAATTATTTTAGTAACTGAGCATCTACAGCTAGATTAATCCCAATAAACTCACCATTAAAGCTTTTTGGGCGTGCATCCGATTTTCCGCTTGTTCCCAGACTTTTGATTGTACACCCTCGATCGCCCCGTCGGTAATTTCTTCACCCCGGTGAGCAGGCAAACAATGGAGAATAATCGCGTCTTTGTCAGCGTGACTCATTAGCTGTTCATTGACTTGGTAGGGCTTAAAAACGGGAATTCGGGCATCAGCGAGGCTTTCCTGTCCCATACTCGCCCAGACATCAGTATAAACCACCTGAGAGTCTTTTACTGCCGTAACGGGATCGTCGGTAATTAGGATTTTACTACCGGTTTTCTCGCCAATAGCCTGGGCGCTGGCGACAATTTCCCCATCCGGTTGATAGTTTGCGGGGGAGGCAACCCGCACATTTAACCCCATCAAAGCACCACCCAAGAGGAGAGAATTAGCGACATTATTACCATCCCCCACATAGGTGAGGTTAATTCCCCTTAAAGTCTGAAAAGTCTCTTGGATAGTCTGTAAATCGGCTAATATCTGACAGGGATGTTCTAAATCCGTTAAAGCGTTGATAATCGGGATGCGCGAGTAATTGGCAAAAGCTTCTAAATCCTCTTGTTTAAAGGTGCGAACTGCGAGAATATCGAGATAGCGATCGAGTACCCGGGCTGTATCGGCTAAGGGTTCCCCTCGCCCCACTTGGGTTACACTGGGATTGAGATCGATCACCTGTCCCCCTAACTGGTACATGGCGACGGTAAAGGAAACCCGGGTCCTCGTGGAAGCTTTATAAAATAGCAATCCCAAGACTTTTTTGCAGCTAGGGTTAAGAGTGCCAGCTTTAAGCTGTGCCGATAGATTGAGTAGGGCGCTGATTTCTTGGCTACTCATGTCGGTTATTCTTAAAACATCTCGTCCTTTTAAAGTGGCTACCATTGGTTTTTCTCTCGATAAACAGGGGTCTTGATTGGGCTTTATGGCAGTTAGCGATTAGCAAAAATCTTGAGCAAAGACCTTATTATAATCCGGTTTTTTCGCTATTAGGCAATTTTTCCCGAAAATTTTGATTGTGGGGGATTTTAGTCTAGCTAACACCCCCCCACTTTTTGGGTTAAATTAGGTAGGTGTTAAAAATTGTCAGATTCCCCCCTTATCAAGGCGGATACCCCCGCCTATCGGCACCCCCCTTATCAAGCTGTCCTTTAGTCACATCTTTCTTAACATTTCAAACCTTTGTAGCACAAGGCTTTCAAGACTCGGTTAACAATTTGTAATATTCCTTGTTGACACCCTTACTGACAAAGAAAAAACTGAAATCAAGTCAGGATAAGGGTTGGAGTGCTTACTGCAAAAATTGTTAAGAAAGATCCCTATAAGGGATAGCCTTATCAAGGGGGGCAGGGGGGATCAAACCCAAAATCTAATTTCTACTTAACTAATTTTGCCCCACACTTAGAACAAAAATTAGATGAGGGTGGGTTTTTGTGTCCACAATTACCGCAGATAACTAAAGCTGGGTTAACCACTTCCGTCACCGAAGAAAGAGGAATTTCTCCACCGCTATCCAACTTATAGTTATGGATTAACTGCAAAATAATTGCATCTTCCCGTTTATATTCTGTATTGTCTTTTCCTCCTGTTAACTCCTCGGAACGTTGTTGTAAATATTCAATGAAAGTCCGATACAAAGCTTGTTTTTTCTCGGGAGTGGCTGCAGCCTGTAACTTAGCCGTCACCTGAGTTTGAATTTTTTCCTTATCTTCGCGACAAGCTTTGACTTCTAACACCTGTACCGCATCTTCCCAACTGGTGGCGATATCGACTTTTTTTAATCCCGTTGCGGTTTTAATTTCATAGCGAATTGTTTTCTCATTAGTGACTCGATTGACTTCTGGAAAAAGCACTTTTAAAGCCCGGGCAGTCACCACCAATTGATAAATACTCGTATCTTCGGGAAAAACATCCCAGAAAGGAGGTTCCTTTTGGATATGTACGGGGATGGGTAAATCGCGATTTTCCCCCATTTGTTGGGCGCGTTTAGCGAGAATAAATTCTCCTTTCCAGTCCTGATAGGATTGCCGCAACTCTCGCATTCCCTCGAGACAACGTAGGGAAAAACCGCCAATTTCCTGCACGAAGACAAGACGATATTTTTCCACGTCTCCCAAGGGTTTAATATCGTCTTCGTTGGGGATAAATTCCCGCAGTTTCGGAATAATTTTTTGGGCTGCTGGGTTATTGGTATTTCTTCCCCCAATCAGGGCAACATTTTGATTTAATTGCGGCGTAAAACCCGCATCTTTTCCTCGCAAAACCGCAGGATTAAGCATAATTAGGGGTCGCGATTTTTGGTAGGCAATGCGAAGATTATTGATAATATCGGCATCGTTGTTATAAATTTTTAACAAGCGCTCACAAGCGGCTAACTCCTGCTGAATTCGACTGCTAGCAGGAGCATTTTGTAGTAGTTGATTAGCTTGGTTTAGGATAACTTGTTGAAAATCTCTTTGACGAATATCGGCAATCTCGGTGATGTCAAATAAACGCATATTTTCATCAGCGCGGCGCGTTTCTTTCCAGAGGGGGCTAGATTGCTTTAAAATCTCTTCTGAGAGGGGTAAACAAAGGTTATCCATACCTGTATCGTAGGCATTTTTGTTACCAGCAATCCCGGAGGCAAATTGTTCGATAAAGTCTTGATAAAGACCATTTAATTCTTGTCTGTCAAATAATTTAATCCCATTAATTAACAAAGCATCGGCACTATCAATCTGTTGATTAGCTTGCAGATTAAATAGATCGCGACTTTGAATTAATTTCTGACGAAAGCGATTAAAACGGCTTTCTAATTGATTAAGATGTTCCAGTAAACGATTAATAACCTCTACTCCTGCACCTCTGGTTTTTCGTTGAATATTGGCCATTAAATAGCCTTCCAATCCCGTTAAAGCTTGTTCACAATATTCTTCCATCTTATCTTTTTTCGAGATATGAAGTTTATCTTTGAGATCATTAATTTCCGCTAAGGCTGTATCGTATTCTCGTTGACGTTTACTTTCATTTTGACTCCAAACCTGTTCTTGATCGCGACGGAATTTTTCTGCTATGTCGGTGAAGATTTGTCGTACTAAAACAATAAAACTCTCGGCAAATTTTACCCCACGGTTCCGATCCTCAAGGATATTATAAAACTCCATTTCTAGAGACTTTTTACCCCGTTGAATAATTTCATCCCGGTTATTATAAATTTTTTTCAGGTAATCGCCGTGCAGCCGTTCATCGGGACTCAATTCTAGTAAATGATTGCGTTTAAATTCCTCAACTCTTGGCGTTAAATAATCATTAATAAATTGCAGAATTTTTCCCTGTTCATTGCCTAAAATATTAACACCCTGTTTGGTACAAAATAGCCAATTATCTTGATTGATTTCCTGACGAGTTTCGTTAATCCATTGGGAGATTATGGCAATTAAAGAACGATCCTTGTCGGCACATAAATCCATAATTAATTCCCCTTCGCTCAAGCGCATTCTTTTGAGGATATCACCTCTTACTAACTCCAACATTTGAGCGGGTAAAATCACGGCATCATTCAGCCACCAATTAATTAAATCTTTGGCTAAACGTTCCGATAAGGAGGCACGAATTTGGGCAATAGGAATTTCAATAGTTGATAGCCCAAAACTCATAAATTGCTTAGGATAACCGCGCCCCCCTGGGTCAGCTTGCGCCCAAGAACCCTTAATATTATCTCTAATGGAACGTTTATGGGGGGCAAAATCAGAGGTCATATCTAGGAAAATATTTTGGGCGATCATTTCCCGAATTTGACCGAGTTTAAAATCACCTTCGCCGTTTTTTGTCCCCACTAAGTAAGTAAAATCAAAGGGGGGTAACTTACTAACAACTTCATCGACTAAACCGCTGCTAAACTGTTGATGATATTCGGTTCTGTAGTCAGAAAAGTAATTCAATTCCATCAAGGCAGCGTAACCATTAGCCAAAACTCGATCGCCGACACTAATCCCCGCAAATGCTTCAGGAGTGGGAACAATTGCCGTACTCAAAGGACTACTTTCCCCTCGTAACCAATTACGAATACAGTAGCCTAGATCGATTAACATTCCGCTACCTGTACCACCGTTTAAAGAACCCGTAGTAAAGACATTAATAGCAGTATTATTAACTTTAATTCCATAGCGATCAAGCATAAAGTTTTCTTGACCTTTTACCCGTCTCACCGCATCCAGAAATTTTCTTTGGATCTCATGATAATTACAAAATAAAGCAAAACGGCCACAGGCGCGAATTTGTCCCGCTCCCGCTTCCAGGGAAGTAATATTTCTCTCTAATTCCGGGGGAAACCAACTATTAATCCAAGGATATCTATCCATGTCAGATACCATCTCCTGTACCTGTTTTCCACTCACCCGGGCCCAGTGTTTTTCGTTATCTCTAAAAGCACTGCCGGCAGCTTCAGGATTACTGATTTTATAATCCTTATCCGTGTCAACCACCAAAAAACTGACAATCGGAAAATTGCTCAAACTGCCATAACTTTCCTCGATTAAACGACGCAATCGCGATAAAATCTCGTTACCCGTGCCACCAATACCCACTAAAACCGTGGGAACCATGCTTTTTTCTTCCACTGCTGCTGGCATAATTACTTAACTCCTAAGACCATTTCTTGACGGTTGCGGGGGACTTCGTAGGTGAGGAAATCGTAGGCTAATTTAGTGTTAGGAAAAATTGCCCGGGCTTCCTCTAACAGATTGGAAATATCCAGAGAATTCCCCGGTAGATAACGGGGACTAAAATGGGTCATTAATAACAATTTTACCCGGGCTGCCAAGGCCACTTGGGCTGCCATCGTTGAAGTGGAGTGAACACTTTCAAAGGCTAACCCGGCATCTTGGTGTGCAAAAGTCGCCTCATGAATTAGCACATCTGCATTCTGTGCCAATTCGATCGAGCCTTCACAGAAAATAGTATCAGTACAATAGGCAATTTTACGGCCGATTTCCGTTTCCCCGCAGAGGGACTGACCGCGAATTTTTCTGCCATCGGGGAGGGTGACAGTTTCCCCTTTTTTCAGCTTGCCGTAAATTGGTCCGGGGGGAATACCTAAAGCGTTGGCTTTTTCCACATCAAAACGTCCAGGACGGTCTTTTTCGGCGATGCGATAACCGTGGGCGGGAATACGATGTTTTAATAGCTGACAGGAGACGGTAAATTCTTCATCTTCGTAGAGTATGCCGGGGGAAACGGGATGGACACGCACCCGATTGGCTAAATTAGTATAGGAATACTTAGCACAAGCACGCAGATAGTCCCCTAGTCCGGGGGGTCCGTAGATATCAATATCCTGAGCAGAACCGGCTAATCCGATACTGGCTAACAGTCCCATTAAACCAAAGATATGATCGCCGTGCATATGGGTGATAAAAATGCGTCGAATTTGGGAACTTTTTAGGTCGCTACGCAGTAACTGGTGTTGAGTTCCTTCTCCACAGTCAAACAGCCATATTTCCGCCCGTTGCGGCAAACGAAGGGCGATACTAGAGACATTGCGGGAACGAGTGGGAACCCCAGAACTGGTTCCTAAAAAAGTAATCTCCACAGGATAGCTGTCAGGATAGAGGATTCTTTTTCTAGTCTAGGCTGTTTTTATCGATTTCTCGATCGAATTGCTGCTTTTCTGTATTTCTCGACTTGGAAACAGAAAATAACCTGATTTTGACCTAACTCTGCAATAATTACTCGGCAGTCAGAAATACACCAGCGTCATTATTATACTTTGTGCTTTTTGTCAAAAAAACTTTTTTTTTGCAATAAAACTACACAAAAAAAAGATCATCGTCGTGCGTGAAATTGACTAATTTACCCGTCTTAATTAGGATTACCTTGTATATTTGGCAAGGGTTTCAACCATTACTGCCCAAAAAAGCACATAATAACCCATTATGAAATTCTATCAAATCGCTGTAACCTTCATAACATCGTTGTTAAATAAAAATCTTTCTCAATTAATTCTTAAGAATTTGTAAATATTGCGAAATATTAATTTAAATATTCTCAAGTTTGTGGAGTCAATAAATAATTTTTGCTTATCTTTGTCCAAAATCGGGTTAGAAGTCAGTTATCAGTTATCAGTTATCAGTTATCAGTTCACTGAGAAAACACCCCACACCCCACACCCCACACCCCACTTCCCCACACCCCACACCCCACACCCCACACCC
>NZ_BDSM01000013.1:0-82915 GCF_003112475.1 Microcystis sp. 0824
TGAACAAGAAAAAGCTAGACTCATCTATTTACCTCCTTATTCTCCCGAATTCTCTCCTATTGAAAACTTTTGGTCAAAAGTCAAAGCGATATTAAGAAAACTGAAGGCGAGAACTTACAAAGACTTAATAGAAGGGATTGAATTAGCTATGTTAGAAGTTACTCAAAAAGATATTCGCAATTGGTTTACTCACTGTTGCTACTGTACCTCATGAGTCAGAGAATTGCTATATCTCCCTCCGTGGGTTCCATTAATTCACTGGAGATAAAATAATCAATGGTTGGTAATCCTGAGGTGATTGGATGGCCCCAAGTTACACATTGTACTGCAGCTAAACGCAATCCTGCTAGTTGGGTAGTGCGAGCATCCATACCAATATCTAAATAAACCAGAATATGTAACTGATTCTCTAAAATATGTTGAGCAATTCTTTCTATATTGACCAGATTATCAAATTGATAAAAATAATCACTTTGCTCTTGATACTGTTTGGTAAAGTTATCGCAGGTGTTATTAATATCTATTCCATAACAGTAAATTTCAAATTGCTCTCGATTTCGCCACTGCAACCATCCTTGAAACAGTTTCGCTACCGTGTGATGACGCAAGTGAGCAGAAATATAGCCAAGACGAATTTTTCCCGTCGGCATGGTTAGGTTTTTCACCGAATTAGTAAAGTTAACCGAGGCAATTTTATAAACCAATTCTCCATATTTTTTTTGTAGTTCTAAATCATTTTTGGCTTGATATTGAAGATAAAAATTAGTTCTTAATCCAATACTTTTCCAAGCATCCTGCTGTTGATTAGTAGTGGTTAAATCAAGATTTTCTAAGATATTATCTAACCGTTTCTCGTAGTTCGATCGATATAGCATAATATCTGCTTGAGTTGTGTAAACTATCGGCATTAACCGCATTAATTCTAACTTCAGGGATAGGTGATCGGGAAGATACTCTAAAGCTGATTTAGTTGCTTGAATTGCCACCTCTATCGGATAATTATTTTGTAGTAACCAAATTAGGCGCAAATGTAAATTAATATTTTCTGGATGATAGGCAATGCCTTTTTTATACACTTCTAAAGCCTGTTTTTCTTCTTTGAGAATGAGATAGCAATGGGCGCAATTTAAATAAAAATTGCTCTCCTCTATTTTAATTGCTAATAATTTTTGATAATAGTTTAATGCTAATTGATAGAGTTTTCTTTGATAAAAATAATCACCTGAATAAAGATCCGCTCTTTTTTGGTCAGCTTGCAGAATTTCCCAAAGGGAGAGATTTTGACTAATTTCTGGTCTATCTTCTGCCAGTTGTTGGGCCGTTTTATAAGCATTTTTTGCCTCTGTCCAAGCTTGTTTAACTAAATAGACATTGCCTAAATTGATATAGAAAGGATAAAAATCACCCTGTTTATTAATTCCCTGCTGATAGAATTTTTCGGCTGACTCTAGCTGCCCTAGTTTATAAAATAAATTGCCCAGTTTGTTATAAGCATCGAGAAAATTATCCTTGAGATCAATCGCTTTTTGATAAGCTGATAAAGCTATATCTAAACGGGATTGTTTTTCTAGCACCATGGCCATAGTATAATGATATAAGGCTTGATTTTCCTCTAAGTTGATGGCTCGTGCCAAACAGTTAAAAGATTCTGTTAGTCGGTTAATTATATAGTATAAATATCCTAAATCGTGCCAGATGTAAGCTAATTGTTCACGCCAAGATAAAATTCTTAAGTAAAAGTCCTCAGCTAAAGTATATTCTCGCCGATTAATTGCCTCTTGCACCTCTTGAAGACAGGAGTTTATCACCGTCAGGGCATAATTTTCTATCTCTTCATCTCCTTCTATTTCTTCTAATTCTAGCCACTGGAGATAGATTAATTTAGCTTGGCCAAACTGCCAGCAATCAAGATTTCTAATTATCTCTTTTTTGAGCAGCATAATTAAATCCTGACTGGACTCTGATTGTAATAGCCAAAATAACCAAATTTCTTGCGCTGTTGCTTGCTGCCCTAGCAGCAGATAAGCTAATCCCAGATAGGGATAATAATCAGTCACTTCCGGATGAACCGCCAGTGCTTGCTGACAAAATAACAATAATTGATTATAGTCTCCCGATGCTAACATTAGCTCGATCGCTTGTTGGTGATCACTGTTGATCATTATCTTGACTCTCGCTGCTTTTATTCCACAATACCCTCGATCGAGCTTAGGGTAACATTTTGGGCTTATTGAATTTAAATAGCGATAGATTCGAGGATTTATTAGCCTCATTAAAACAAAAAACCCTGATTTTACCCGTATTTTACCAGATCTACCGCCCTAGCCCGACAAATAATTTTTTGCACAGATAAGAATTATTCTCAATAGCTGTACAATAGGAAAAGACAACTTTACCAAGAATCGAGCAATGAACGATAAAATAACTCGTAGAGTCTTTCTAGGCGCGGGAACAGCCACCTTAGCCCTAGCGGTGGGTCAATTAGGGAAAATAAACGAGGTTTCTGCCCAAACTAACCAATTAAACCTCTATTCCTCCCGTCACTACAACACCGACCGACGATTGTATGACAACTTCACCCGACAAACGGGAATAAAAATTAACCTCGTGGAAGGGGAAGCGGACCCATTAATCGAACGAATCAAAAGCGAAGGCCGCAATAGTCCTGCTGATATACTCCTGACGGTAGATGCGGGGAGATTATGGCGGGCCGACCAACAGGGAATTTTTGCCCCGGTCAATTCCCGCATTCTCACCCAAAGAATTCCCGCTAATTTGCGTCACCCCAAAGGTCACTGGTTCGGGTTTAGTAAACGCTTGCGGGTAATCATGTATAACAAAGACAGAGTTAACCCCAGAGAAATCGATTCCTATGGGGATTTAACCAATCTCAAATGGAAAGGAAAAGTCGTCACTCGGTCATCTAGTAACATCTATAGTCAATCTTTTACCGCTTGGTTAATCGACATCCAAGGGGAAGCGGCCGCAGAAAAATGGTGTCGAGGATTAGTGGCTAATTTTGCCCGTTCACCCCAGGGAAATGATAAGGCACAAATCGAAGCTGTAGCCGCAGGAATTGCTGATTTAGCCCTAGCTAACACCTATTACTTAGCGGGGTATGCCGAAGAAAAAGACCCCGCTAAACGGGCAATTTATGACCAAGTAGGCGTAATTTTCCCCGACCAAACAGGGCGCGGCGCTCACGTTAATATTAGCGGTGGTGGTTTAATTAAAACCGCCCCCAATCGAGAATCGGCAATTAAATTTTTAGAGTATCTTTCTAGCAATGAAGCACAGAACTTTTTTGCTAAGGGTAATCAAGAATATCCCGTCGTTCGAGGCGTTGCTTTAGATCCTGTTCTGGCAAAACTCGGACGCGGGAAAGAAGATACCGTTAGTGTGGCTAATTATGGTCCTAATTTAGCCAAAGCAGTACAGGTAATGAATCGCGCCGGTTGGAAATAAGTTATCAGTTATCAGTTATCAGTGGGAATTATGAATTATGAATTATGAATTATGAATTAGGAAGTTAGAAAAATTGAAGATAGATTTTGGGTTCGATCCCCCCTGCCCCCCTTGATAAGGGGGGTGCCGATCCCCTCTTAGTCCCTCCTTAATACCCCCTTAATAAGGGGGGCATCTGACAGTTTTTAACACCTAACCACTTATGTTAAGGCAAATAAAACCGAGAGATTATTAGCGGGCATAGGAATTACTTCTAACAATTGTAAACCTCGATCGCTCGCTGCTTGCACCACATCTTCTAAATTCCTAACTCCCCAAGCAGAGTTTTGAGAACGGAGAGAAAGATCAAAGCTTTCATTACTAGGAGAAGTATGTTTTCCCTGTCGTTTATAGGGACCATAAAGATAGAGAATTTCCCCCGGACTGAGAAGGCGACTCGCTCCTGCCATTAAAGCTAAACAAGCGGACCAAGGAGCGATATGAATCATATTAATATTAACAATGGCATTAATAACGATATTTTCCGTCTCTACCGCCCAAACTGACTGATGAACATCGATAAATAGGGGGCGATCGAGATTAGAACTAGGATAATAATCGCACCAACTGCGAATACTATCTAGAGCCAGAGGGTGACAATCCGAGGGAATCCAACGACAAGGAGCAAGACGAGGGGCAAAAAAAACAGCGTGTTCACCCGTGCCGCTAGATATTTCTAGGATATTCCCAGTCTTTGGTAAAAATTGGCTGAGAACTTCCAAAATCGGCTGACGATTGCGTTCCGTTGCCGGGGCGTATTGACGTAAATCAGACATAACTACAGCGTTTCTTATAAATATGATGAAGCGTAACCTAATTTAGTATCGACGACCATCTCCCCTCTTGAATCAGTGATCAGTCATCAGTGTCAGCTTTTTTCTCCCCCCTTCCCCCTTCTCCCTGCTCCAGAAAAATATTAAGTTTTATTAAGAAGTTGGTGACAAAAGACCGCCTTTAATCTCTATTATCGTAGTAAGTCGCTTTTGACTGGAATCAAGCCGGTCAAGATAAATAGTAACTTTTGCCCATCATCAAACAACGATTGTCAGCCCAACTAAAACAGTCGTCGTGGCCATGCCCTCGTGATCAATTCCTATGTCAACCCTGGTTATTGTCGAATCCCCCACCAAAGCTCGGACGATCAGTAATTATCTGCCTAGCGGCTATCGAGTCCAAGCCTCCATGGGCCACATCCGCGATCTGCCCGCCTCCGCCGAAGAAATTCCCCCCGCCCACAAAGACAAATCCTGGGCGAATTTGGGCGTGGATGTGGACAACGATTTCGATCCCCTCTACGTCGTCCCCAAAACCAAAAGTAAAGTCGTCAAAGAATTAAAAGAAGCCCTCAAAAGCGCCAGCGAACTGATCCTCGCCACGGACGAAGATCGGGAAGGAGAAAGCATCAGTTGGCATCTCTTACAGGTACTCAACCCGAAAATACCCACCAAAAGGATGGTATTTCACGAAATCACCAAAGAAGCGATCCAAGCCGCCCTCAAAAATTGTCGCTCGATCGACGAAAATTTAGTTCACGCCCAAGAAACCCGCCGCATACTCGATCGCCTCTACGGTTATACCCTCTCCCCCCTACTCTGGAAAAAAATCTCCAAAGGTTTATCCGCCGGCCGGGTGCAATCGGTGGCGGTGCGTCTGCTCGTACAACGGGAACGAGAACGACGGGCTTTTAAAACCGCCAATTATTGGGATCTGAAAGCGACTTTAGAAAAGGACAAAAATCAATTCGAGTCAAAATTAGTCACCTTAAACGGTCAAAAAGTGGCAAATGGGAGCGATTTCGATGCCGACACTGGCAGACTGATCCCCGATCGCAACGCGCTCGCTACGCGAGACCGCCAAGTCACCCTCTTGGATCAAGCCACCGCCACCGCCTTAAAAGAACGCATCCAAGACAAAATCTGGCGCGTTAGCCACACCGAAGAAAAACCCACCACTCGCAAACCATCCCCCCCCTTCACCACCTCCACCCTACAGCAAGAAGCTAACCGGAAACTGGGCATATCCGCCCGCGACACCATGCGAATCGCCCAAAATCTCTACGAACAGGGCTACATCACCTATATGCGGACTGATTCCGTCCATCTTTCCGATCAGGCCATCACCGCCGCCCGCAATTGTGTAGAACAAATGTACGGCAAAAACTATCTCAGTCCCCAACCCCGACAATACACCACCAAAAGCAAAGGCGCGCAGGAGGCCCACGAAGCCATCCGACCCGCCGGCAGCAGCTTTCGCCTACCCCGGGAAACCGGACTGAGCGGACTAGAATTCGCCCTCTACGACCTAATCTGGAAACGTACCGTCGCCTCACAGATGGCCGATGCCCGTATTACCCAGATCGCCGTTAATATTCAGGTGGAAAATGCCGGATTTCGCTCCTCCGGCAAAAGAATCGACTTCCCCGGCTTTTTCCGCGCCTATGTGGAAGGTTCCGACGATCCCGAAGCCGCCATCGACGACCAAGAAATAATCCTACCCCCCCTCAGCGTCGGTGACACCCCCAATTGTCGCCAACTAGAAGCCATTAGCCACGATACCCAACCCCCCGCCCGTTATAGCGAAGCCTCACTGGTAAAAACCCTCGAAAGTGAAGGAATCGGGCGACCCAGCACCTACGCCACCATTCTCGGCACAATTATCGATCGCGGTTATGCCCAAATGCGGAATAAAACCTTGATTCCCACCTTTACCGCTTTTGCCGTGGTTAGTTTGTTAGAAAATCATTTCCCCGACCTGGTAGATCCCAAATTTACCTCGAAAATGGAGGAAACCCTCGACGATATCGCCACCGGTTCCGCTCAATGGTTGCCCTATCTCGATCGCTTCTATCGCGGCGAAAAAGGGCTAGAAAGCCAAGTAAAAGAGCGCGAGAGTCAAATTAACTCTAGCACCGCCAAATCGGTGATTTTAGAGGATTTACAGGCAACTATCAAGATCGGCAAATACGGTCCCTATCTGGAAGTCTCCCGAGGCGATCAAATCCTCACCGCTTCCATCCCCGCCGATTTAACCCCGGCCGACCTCAACCCCGAACAGGTAGAAACCCTGCTGCGACAAAAAACCGCAGGTCCGGACAAAATCGGTCTTGATCCCGACACCGGAGAGCCAATTTATCTGCTCGTGGGTAGTTACGGCCCCTACGTCCAGTTAGGAGATGTCAGCGATGACAACCCCAAACCGAAACGCGCCTCCCTACCCAAAGGAGTCAAACCAGAGGATGTCACCCTCGAACAAGCGGTGGGTTTATTGGCACTGCCACGACTACTGGGAACCCATCCCCTCACCGGAGCCAAAATCAAAGCCAGTTTAGGGCGTTTCGGCCCCTATGTGGTTCAGGAAGAGGGCAAAGAAAAAGAATATCGTTCCTTGAAAGCCGGCGATGATGTCTTAACCATAACCCTCGATCGAGCCTTGGCCCTATTAGCCGAACCGAAAAAAGCTCGCAGCGCCCGCGGTTCGGGCAAACCACCCTTAAAAGAATTGGGTAAACATCCCGACGATGGGGAATTGGTGGGATTATACGAAGGTCCCTACGGCATTTATATCAAACACGGTAAGACCAACGCCAAGATTCCCGAAGGATCAACCGCCGAAACCCTCACCCTAGAACAAGCTTTAGTCGCCCTAGCGGCCAAGGCAACCACTGCCAAGAAAACCACTACCAAGAAAACTACTTCTAGCACCACTAAAAAAACTACTTCCCCAGGTAGTAAAACCGGCAAAAGTAAGACGGTTTAGCGGTTAGTGGTGAGGCAATTTTCTCCCTGGTCAATTCCTCACCCTGATGCGAGGACAAATCTGGCAGATTCGACAAGCTCACTGCAAGCTGGCTTTTTTGTCCTTGGCACCACTTTGACTAGGCTGATCCTAAGTAGGTAGGCGTTAAAAATTATCAGACACCCCCCTTATCAAGGGGGGCAGGGGGGATCGAACGTAAAATCCATTTTTAATTTAATTACAACCAGCTACTTATACCCCAAATTCCCTACTGTAAAGCAATCGCCATCGCTTCTTGGGGAATTTGCCGGTAAATTGGTTTTAAAAATTGTTCTATGGCATCCGATTCGGGGGCAGCGAGGGGAAAATTGCCTAAAATGTCGAGAATGGTTTGATTTTCATTCCCCGGCGTAATCACAACGAGGGAGGGGTCTAGTTCTTCATCGTACTGCCAAAAGCGATCGATAGCGGTTTCGGGGGCAGTTTTTTCTACTACTGCGGGGGGTTCACTGACTGCTAAAGGTTGATTATCAGAGGAATAGGAACGTTTTTCGCGTAAAGCTTCCAGAATTTGGCTTTTGGTTCGGCCGCGCAGTTGCAACAGCAGGAAGGGATCGACACTAAAACGATCGCCCAATTGATAGTATACTGCTCCTATATGTTTGCAGGGGTTGGCTTGATCGGGACAGGTGCAACGGGAGCGAATATCAGCCAGGGAAAAGGGAAATAAATTCACCCCACTATCGATAAAAACACGCTCGATATGATCGGGCATTTGTCCGGTGAGCAATTGAGCGGAATAAATGGCTTTTTTGGAGAGAAGCTTAATAATATAATCCCATTCTTCATCACTAAAAGCCGCTAGGGATAAATCCACTATATAAGGCTCCGGTTCACTGCCTTGCACTCTAGCAATAACTTGCGAGTCTTCAAAGTCAATACTTAAAACATTGCCTTCTCTAGCATAAAGTCTAGCTCGTTCTAAGCGTTTTTTAAAGCGATAGGAATCGAGTAGTTCTAACCATTTTTGTACCCACCAAGCTTGTTCTGTCATTTTTTATTTACCCTACAGCTGATCAGCTTCGTTACCAAGAAAAACGTCAATTCAAAAAGGAAACACATTAGTCTAGAGGCTGGACTAGGAAAGGCTCATCAGGTATATTCTTATCTTTAACAACAACAAATCAGACCCAAAAACGAATCCTTCAACATCCTAACATAGAACAAAGAAACTTGCTCTACCAACTTAGTCAAGAGGGAAATTTATCTCAACAGCAAATAGCCGTCTTGCTCTGATGTCATATATAAAACAGAAACCCAAATTGTGAGGTTTGGGAATCGCCGTCCGTTTTAAGGCGGCGAGGATGTCAAGAAACCATCTATAAAATGATCTATCAGAACTAAGCTAAGACGCATTTTAACCGCCTATCCTTTGATTAGCTGAATCTCCCCTAATCCCTTTCGGCGTTGCCTGTTGCCGTTCGGCGTGAGATCAGTAGTTCAACAAGAGTTAGGCGAGGCTCACTCGAGTGGACGGTGAGCCTCGCCTAACCGCCGCTCACTAACAGGAACGCTCCGCCGAGCGGCGGAGCGAAAAGTAAGCGTAGAGGGATTCCTAGTCATGTGGGAGTTGAGCCAGAAAATCGGCGCAGATTTTTATTTTGCTACTACTTATCATTTTTGGGAGAGGGGATTAAACGAGAATACTAATGAACTATTTTAAAAAATAGTTAAGCCGGAGGAGGTAGAAATAGCCGTAAACTTTATTAAAATAAGACGTATTTAAATCGCTTATTCTTAGATTAACTAAATCTCCCTTAATCTTTTTACTGTTGCCTGTTGCCTGTTGCCTGTTACCTCAAATTAACAAGCAATTTAAATTACGAACAGCTTAACAATCGTCCTCGAAACTATCTTGACTATCACAGACCGAATGAGGTATGCTCTAATAGCCCAGACAGTGATGCAATTCAGACTTAAATTGGCGTATTATAGATGTCGAAATGGTTACGCCTAAAAGTCTTCATTGAAGAAGCTTTCACAAGATGTACACAGAACCGAGGATTTTAGGCATGAGGACGGAACACAAAAATCTAAAATTAAATTGTCAGAAATTAGCAGAAGTATTTTTATCAAATCCCTTAATTGAAGATTGCTATTTTATGGTACGCGAGGGGGAATTAGTCGCTTATATCGTTTCCTCTGGAGCTTGGAATTCTGAACAATTGTCCTCCGATTTACAGTCTCAGTTACCAGACAATCTTCTACCTGATATCTATGTGCAAATTTCCAGTTTACCCTTAACCGATAGCGGTGATGTCGATGAAACTGCATTAAAGAATATTGAAATTATCGATGATCATAAAGTTCAGGAAACAGAAGAAAAACTAAGCTCTTTGTCAGATATTGATCAAATTGCCGTCGTCATGAATTCTAAAAAAAACAAGATTTTACCCCTACATCTATCGGAATTATTGCCTTTAAAACTAGAGAAAAAAAATGATCATCAAAAATATGAAACCCCGATTCATCTGGGGATTCAAACTTCTAACACTCAAGCTGGAATCAGTCACGGACAGCTTTTAGAAGAATCTGAACTTCAGCCTAAAACCTTGGCAGAAATTCTCCAAAAAGCTGCTGAAAATTATTCAAATAAAGGAATTATTTATATTCAATCTAATGGATCAAAAGTTTTTCAATCCTATCAACAATTATGGGAAGACGCTCAACAAATACAAGCCGGATTACAAAAGCAGGGTTTACAAGCTCAAGATAAAGTAATTCTTCAGCTATCGGAAAACTATGATATTATTTCCGCATTTTGGGGGTGTCTTTTAGGGGGATTTATTCCTGTTATTATTTCAGTACCACCCAGCTATAAAGATTTTAATAATGAAATTCATAAAATATCTCAAGTTTGGCAGTTGTTAGATGAACCTATTATTATCACAAATAAATCCCGTCAGCAAGAGATAAAACATTTAGAACAATGGTTGCCTAATCAAACCTTAAGCTTGAGTTTTATTGAAGAATTAAAAACTCATTCTCCCCATCAGCCTCCTATTGGTCAACCGGATGATATCGCGTTCTTTAACCTAACATCAGGCAGTACAGGAATACCGAAATGTATCTCATTAACCCATAAAAATGTCATCTCTCGTGCGCGAGGAACAAACATAATTTGTGAACATCAAAACGACGATATTATTCTTAATTGGCTTCCTTTTGATCATATTGGAAGTATTTCAGACTGGAATATTCGCTGTGTCGAGTTAGGATGCCAAATGGTTTATGTTCAAACTGAATATATATTAGGTCGTCCTTTGAATTGGTTAGATTTAATTGATCAATATCGAATTACTCACAGTTGGGCTCCTAATTTTGCTTATAATTTGATCAATGAAGCTTTAAAAAAAGAACCCGATCAAAATTGGAATTTAGATTGTGTCAAATTCTTTTTGGCGGCGGGTGAAGCCGTTTCTGGTCAAGCCGTTGGAGAATTTATTAACACCCTTCATCTTCAATATAATCTGAAAAAAACGGCGATGCGTCCTGCTTTTGGGATGGCAGAAATGGGTTCAGGGATTACCTATTATCAGCCTACAGAACAACAGCCATTACTCTTTCATACGGTTGATAAATCCTCCTTGAGTTCTTCCTTAAAACGAGTCCATCCTGAACATCCCAATGGTGCAACTTTTACGGATTTAGGATTACCCATTCCGGGTATATCAATTAGAATTGTTAATACTGATAATTCCCTATTACCAGAAGAAACCATTGGTCATTTACAAGTTAAAGGAGATGCAGTTTCACCGGGGTATTATAAAAACCCAGAAGCGAATCAAGACGCTTTCTTAAAAGATGGCTGGTTTAAGACAGGAGATTTAGCATTTATTAGTAACGGTCATTTAGTTATTACTGGAAGAAGTAAAGAAACCATTATTATTAATGGAGTTAATTATTATAGCCATGAAATTGAAACTGTAGTGGAAACTATCGAAGAAGTACAAGCGTCCTACACCGCGGCTTGTGCTGTTTATGATCCTAAGAATAGTACCGATCAATTAGCTTTATTTTTTAGTGCAGAAACCTTTGACCACCAGCATCTAGCAGAACTTCTGAAAAAGATTAGACGAAAAGTAATTAACAGTTTTGGCGTTAATCCTGAATATTTAATACCCTTAAATAAAACTGAAATTCCTAAAACTTCCATCGGTAAAATTCAGCGATCGCAATTAACAAAACGGTTTGCGAACGGAGAATTTAATTCTATTTTAAAAGAAATAGATCTTTTGTTAGAAAATGCTCAAACCCTTCCTGATTGGTTTTACCAGAAAGTTTGGAAACCTCGATCTCCAGTTAACTTAAAACCAGAACTTTCCAAGTATTGTAGTTTAATTTTTCTGGATTCCTTGGGTTTAGGAGCATCTTTAGCAGAAAAAATCGAAGGTCAAAACTTACCCTGTATCACGGTTTTAGCAGCAGAAGAATTTTCTCAAATCAGTCAAAATTGCTATACCATCAGACCAGGGACAGCCAATCATTATCAACAGTTAATGGCATCTTTATCCGAGCGAAAAATTATCCTTGGCAATATTATTCATCTGGGTACTTATCAAGACTATCAGGGAGAAATTTCAACAATTGAACAGTTAGAAAAAGCACAAGAGCGAGTAATTTATGATTTATTATTCCTAGTTCAAGCCTTAGCTAAAATTCATGATCTGAATTTAAAAATTGAATTGCTATTTGTTTCCAGTTATAGTCAATTTGTCATAGAAACCGATGAAATTGCCTATGAAAAATCTCCAGTTTTAGGACTGATCAAAACCCTAGCTCAAGAACTTTCTTGGTTAAATACTCGTCATCTGGATTTACCTCTGGATCAAACCGAAATTAATGTCAGTTATCTGCTGCAAGAACTATCCGTTTTATCCAAGGAAAGAGAAATTGCCTATCGCAACGGGAAACGTTTAATTGCAGGTTTGGAAAAAGTCAATTTACTTCAACACAGCCAACAGGAATTACCCTTTAAATCAGGGGGAATTTATCTGATTACTGGAGGACTAGGGGGGATTGGCATACAAATTGCTCAGTATTTGCTCAAAAATTATCAAGCTCGTTTACTGTTAATTGGAAAAACCCCTTTACCAGAAAAACATCTCTGGAGTGAGTACCTCAAAGTCGAAGATCAATTATCCTTAAAAATCAAAAATCTCCAAGCTTTAGAAAACCTTGGGGGAGAAGTCATTTACCAGTCGGTAGATGTTGCTAATTTCACTCAAGTTAAACAGGCTGTAGAACAGGTGAAAAAACAATGGCAAGGAGAACTTAATGGGGTGATTCATCTGGCTGGAATTTACAAAGATTGTTTACTTCTGGACGAAAATCAAGAGAGTTTATCGACAATTATTCGCCCTAAAGTATTAGGAACTTGGGTTTTACATCAACTCCTCAAAGAATCTCAGGGAATTTTTATTAGTTTTTCCTCCTTAGCTAGTTTTTTTGGAGGAGCGGCTTTGGGTTCCTATGCGGCGGCTAATAGTTTCCTTGAGTCTTTGAACAGCTATCAAAAATCTAAGAATTTGTTCCCCAGTTATTGTTATAGTTGGACAACTTGGCAAGAAACCGGGATTAGCCAAGGTTATCAGATGCAATACATAACCCGATCTCAAGGGTATTATGATATGACAGTACGGCAAGGTTTAGACTCATTTCTAACGAGTTTATATCACAACCAAAGACAATTAATGATCGGTTTAGATGGGAGTAATAGCAAGATTAACCGTTTCACATCTAGGTCGGAAGGATGCCAAAAGTTAACGGCTTATTACACCCGTAAATCTACAGTTCAATCGGTCAATCTACCTAATCATGTTAGTCTAAAAGATCGATTTGGAACGTCCTATCAATGTCCCCTGGTGCTGCGGCAATCCCTCCCTATCAAGGATAATGGAGATATTGATAAGCGGCAATTACTCAAGGAACTGCAAGGTAAAGAAAATAACGAATTGGTAGCACCCAGAACGGAAGCTGAACATCAAGTTGCTAAGATTTGGCAAAAGGTGTTAAATCTATCTCAAATTGGAATTCATGACAATTTCTTTGAACTAGGAGGACATTCTTTGCTGGCGAGTCAAGTCATCTCTCGTTTACGCGATATTTTCTCGGTAGAATTGTCGTTGCACAGTTTATTAGAATACCCAACCGTTGCCAGTTTAACTCAAACGATTGAGGTGCTTAATGTAGCCAAAAATACTCAAAGTGTATGCAAAAGTGGTAAAGTTATGACAACAGCCGCAGAAAATTATGAAGAAGGAGAATTATGAAAATAGGTTAACTAAAATTTAAGCTTTTCAGAACCCTTTTGGGAAAAAATGTAAAAAATTGTATCCATCACTAAAATTTATCATCCAGAATATGCTATAAATAGTCTCGGTTTAAAACAGTCTTTTTGTGGAGTATGTAAGCGGTTGCTCCCATAGCAACTGACTTTAACAATAATCACTCACTCCTCGCCATTGATAATTGTTGTTGGGTCTATAGTGTTTAGTCTTTGAGGGACTTAAATTTATGAAAACAGTTGAATTTTTATCGCATCTGAATCATTTAGGTGTGACAATTTGGATGGAAGGAGATAAGCTGCGCTATCGTTCTCCCCAAGGTGTTATGACTCCCGATTTACTCGAACAATTGAAAGAGCATAAAGAAGAACTCATCGTCTTATTGCGTGAACAAGCTGACAATTTTAGTTCGGAAACAGACTATGATGTGGCAATTTGTGGCGGTGGATTAGCGGGTTTAACCTTAGGGAGACAGTTAAAACTTAAACAACCTAATCTTTCCGTTGTTGTTCTTGATAAAATGGCTCGTCCTTTACCCGAAGCTGGTTTTAAAGTGGGGGAATCAACCGTTGAAGTTGGTGCTTTTTATTTAGCAAATACGCTGCAGTTAACCGATTATTTTAACAATCAACATTTATCTAAACTGGGATTACGTTATTTTTTCAAATCTCAAGAAACTGAATTTCATAAAAGACCTGAACTGGGATTATCAGAGTTTCATGATCCTAAATCTTATCAAATTGATCGGGGTAAATTAGAAAATGATTTACGCCAATTTAATATTGAAGCCGGAATTGATCTTAAGGAAAGTTGTTCAGTTCAAGACATCGAATTTGCTGAAGGGCTACAGCAACAGCATAAAATTATTTATACTCAAGGCAGTGGAGCGAATCAAAAAACTCATTGTATTAAATCCCGATGGGTTGTCGATGCGATGGGTCGTCGTCGATTTATACAGAAGAAACTCGGTTTAGCGAAACCTAATCATAATAATTACAGTGCGGTTTGGTTCCGAGTTGAGGGTCGTTTTGATGTCAGCAATTTTGTGCCAGCCAGTGAAGAAAAATGGCATCGGCGTGTTCCTAATAACAACCGTTATTATTCTACAAATCATTTATGCGGTGAAGGATACTGGGTTTGGTTAATTCCTTTATCTACGGGTTATACCAGTATTGGCATTGTGGCTCGTCAAGATATTCACCCGTTAAAAAATTATCATAACTATGAGTTAGCCTTTCAGTGGTTAAGGGAAAATGAACCCGTTTTAGCGGCTCATTTAGAAGGTAAATCCCCAGAAGACTTTAGAAAGATGCCGAAATATAGTTACTCCTCCAAACAAGTCTTTTCCTTTGATCGTTGGACTTGTGTTGGTGAAGCCGGTTTATTTCCCGATCCTTTTTATTCCCCTGGTTCAGATAGTATTGGTTTTGGCAATTCTTTAACCACCCAAATGATTGAACTTGACCTTAAAGGTCAACTAACTCCCGAAAGAGTTGACGATGCCAATCACTTTTATTTAACCTATCACGATGGGTTAACCTTTAATATCCAAAATTCCTACAACTGTATGGGAAATGGGATAGTGATGGCAACAAAAATGATCTGGGATACGTTAGCTGGATGGACATTTGGTTGCTTAATGATGTTTAATTCCATCTTCCTTGACCCGGAACTTAAGATGAAAGTTCAACAGATTAATGCAGAATTTTTCCCTCTTTCCTATCGAATACAACAACTATTCCGAGATTGGGCAAATCAATCCCTGGGTCGGGTTAGCTTTGAATTTATTGATTACTTAGCAATCCCCTTTGTGAATGAACTGCGAACCCGGAATTTACAATCTAATAAAACCGAAGCTGAAATCATAGAAGCTTATCGAGCCAGCTTAAAATTATTAGAAGAATTTGCTCAAGTCATTTTTCAAATTGCCTTAGAGGATACCAGACCCGAACTGTTACCTAAAATTAACGAACACCCCTGGTTAAATGCTTGGGCAATTAGTTTGGATGCCAGTAAATGGGAGACTGATGGGCTGTTTTCTCCTAAGAACGAACCTCGTAATTTACACAGCATTAAAAAACAATATTTAGAGGCAATAAACCGATAAAAATAGACGAATCAAGTTGATTGGATTTCTAACAGTAGCTCAAGTTAGGGCTACTGAACCCAGCCAAACATCACCCCCATTCCAAAAATACCAGAACATTAATTAAGGAAAAGGATACTATTAATGAAAGTCGCAGAATTTTTATCTTACTTAAATAGTTTAGACATCAAGCTTTGGCTTGAGGAAGAAAAGTTAAAATATCAAGCTCCCCAAGGAGCAATGACACCAGAAATTAAGCAAGAAATCGGGACAAGAAAACCAGAAATTCTCGCCTTTTTAAGAAGCGCAACAACACCGTCTAAACCCCTTGAATCCGTAATTAATAGCGTTGCCCGAACTGAAGATTTACCCCTATCTTTTGCTCAACAGAGAATGTGGTTTCTCTATCAGATGGATCGGCAAAATCCAGCTTATAATGAAGCTCTAACCATCCGTTTAACGGGACGCTTAAACATTGATATTTTAGAGCAAACGATTAATGCTATTATTCAACGCCATGAGAGCTTACGGACAACCTTTCCAATGGTTGAAGGAAAACCTATTCAAAAAATTGCTCCATCTCTGAAGATTAAATTATTAGTTGTTAATTTAAAAGATATCCCCCAAGAGCAAATTGACAAACAGATTATTGAAGAACTACAAAAACCCTTTGATTTAACCCAATCTCCCCTATTACGATGTACTCTGTTTGATCTGGGATATGAAAATTATATTTTAGTCAACGTTTTCCATCATATTATTATCGATGGTTGGTCAAAGGGCATTTTATTTAAAGAATTATCTAAATTTTATCAAGCACTTTTATCCAATTCAACCGTAGATTTACCCGAATTACCTATACAATATGCGGATTTTGCGGTATGGCAAAGACAATGGTTACAAGGTGAAATCTTAGAAAATCAGTTAAATTATTGGAAAAAACAATTAACGGGCGCTCCTCCTTTATTAGAACTTCCAACCGATAAACCCCGTCCAGCTACTGCCAATTTTCGAGGTCATAGTATCTCGTTTCAAATTGACTCAGAACTCACAGAAAAACTGAAACTTTTGAGCCAAAAGTCGGGGGTGACTTTATTTATGACATTACTGGCTGCTTTAAACACTTTACTCTTCCGTTATAGTGGCCAAGATGATATTTTAATCGGGACACCCACCGCCAACCGAAACCGACAAGAAATTGAACCTTTGATTGGTTTTTTTGTCAATACTTTAGTGCTGCGGAATTCCCTAGAAGGAAATCCGACTTTTTCAGGATTATTACAGCAAGCTCGCAATGTTGTTTTAGAAGCTTATGCCAATCAAGATGTACCCTTTGAGCAAGTGGTTGATGGGTTAGAAATCGAACGAAGTTTAAGTTATAATCCCTTATTTCAGGTAATGTTTGCGCTGCAAAATGCCCCCCTCAATGCTTTAGAATTACCCAATTTAAAAGCTCAATATCTAGCCGTTGAACAACAGAGAATTAAATTTGATCTCAGCTTAGTTTTAGAGGAAATCGAAACCGAAAAAGGAGCTTATTTAGAAGGTTTTTGGGAATATGATAGCGACCTATTTACTCCTGAAAGAATTAACCGCATGGTGGGTCATTTCCAAACTTTATTAAAGGGGATTGTAGCCAATCCTCAGCAAACCATCGGGGAATTACCGTTACTGACTGAATCGGAAAAACAGCAATTATTAGTAGAATGGAATCAAACTCAAACGTCTTATCCTGATCATTACTGTATTCATCAGTTATTTGAAGAACAGGTTGTTAAAACACCTGATGCTATAGCGGTCATCGATGGAGAACAATCCCTCACCTATGAACAGTTAAATCAAAAAGCCAATCAGATTGCCCGTTATTTACAAAAATTAGGGGTTAAACCAGATCAATTAATTGGGATTTGTGTCGAGCGATTGCCCTTAATGATTATTGGATTTTTAGGAATCTTAAAAGCTGGAGGAGCTTATGTACCACTGGACACAAGCTATCCCGAAGAACGACTTGAATCTATCATAAATGATGCTGAAATCAAAATTTTATTAACGCAACAGCACCTCATCAAAAAACTACCAACAACAGTCAATCAATTGATTTGTTTAGAACAAGATGAAGACCCAATTAAACAACAAAGTAAACAGAATCCTCTCAGTCATGTTAACGCTGAGAATTTAGCCTACGTCATCTATACTTCAGGTTCTACAGGTAAACCTAAAGGAGTTGCTATTCCCCATCGAGGAGTGACTCGTTTAGTCTGTAATACTAACTATATATATTTAAAACCAACTGATAGAATGGCTCAGGTTTCTAATCCTTCTTTTGATGCCGCTACTTTTGAAATTTGGGGGGCGCTGATACATGGCGCACAGTTAATAGGAGTAGATAAAGATAGAGTTCTTTCTCCTGAAAAATTTGTTCATTTTCTCCAAAAATATCAAATTACTATTTTATTCTTAACGACAGCGTTATTTAATCAGTTAGTTCAGACTATTCCCCATGCTTTTCAAAGCTTAAGATATTTACTTTTTGGTGGCGAAGCAGTTGATCCTCAATGGGTCAAAGAATCCCTTAATAAAGGAACCGCTCAAAATTTACTTCATGTTTATGGGCCAACAGAAAGCACAACTTTTACCTCTTGGTATTTAATTAAAAATATTCCTTCAGAAGCTACAACTATTCCAATTGGTCGTCCTTTAGCTAATACAGAAATTTATATTCTTGATCCCTATTTGCAACCTGTTCCTATTGGTGTTAAAGGCGAATTGCATATTGGTGGTGATGGTTTAGCCCGTTGTTATCTCAATCGTCCTGACTTAACTGAACAAAAATTTATTCCCAATCCTTTTAGTCAAGATTCGTCAGCACGTCTGTATAAAACAGGTGATATAGTACGCTATTTAGCCGATGGGAATATTGAATTTATTGGACGGATTGATCATCAGGTAAAAATCAGAGGTTTTAGAATTGAATTAGGCGAAATAGAAGCCGTTTTATTTCAGCATCCTCAAGTCAAAGATGGAATTGTTATCGCCAGAGAAGATCTACTTGGAATCAAGCGTTTGTATGCTTATGTTGTTCCGAAAGATAAACAACTCACTCAGCCAGAATTACGAATTTTTCTTCAAGAAAAGCTTCCCAATTATATGATTCCTGCTTTCTTGATTTTCTTAGATGCTTTTACTCTTAATCAGAATGGAAAAATTGATCGCAGTGTTTTACCTAGACCAGAAATTGATGTTAATGAATTAGAAAATTATCTTCTTCCTAGTACCGAGAAAGAAACAATTCTAGCCCAAATTTGGCAGGAAGTTTTAGGGCAAAATCAAATTAGTATTAATGAGAATTTCTTTGAATTAGGAGGCGATTCAATTATCGCCATTCAAATTGTCGCTAAAGCTAATCAAGTGGGATTACAAATTACTCCTAAACAGTTATTTAGTCATCAAACCATCGCTCAATTAGCACTCGTAGCGGAGACAACTGCTATCACTGAAATTGACCAGGGATTAGTTACAGGTGAAGTCCCCTTAACTCCGATTCAAAAATGGTTTTTTGAACAAAACTGGCCCGAACGTCATCACTTTAATCAATCTATCTTGTTAGAAGTTCCCAATAATCTACCACCAGATTTATTAAAACAAACTATTTCTAAATTACTCTATCACCATGATGCCTTGCGGTTACGGTTTGTGCAACAAGGAGAACAATGGCAACAAAATCACAGCGATGATTGCAATAATTTCGCTTTTGAAAAGGTGGATTTATCCCGTCTATCTTGCGATGAACAATTGACCAAGATCGCAGAAATTTCCGAGGTTCAACAACGGGTACTGAATTTAGAGGAAGGCCCCTTAATGGCGGTGGTTTTCTTCGCCTTGGGTGAGAGGGGAAAAATGTTAATTGTGATTCATCATTTAGCAGTAGATGGAATTTCTTGGCGGATTATCCTCGAAGATTTCGTCACTATTTACCAGCAATTAGAAAACCAAAAGCCCCTGCAACTTCCTCCTAAAACCAGTTCTTTTAAAACTTGGGCTGAGGAACTGCAAAACTATGCTACAACCCCAGAATTTCACGCTCAATTCAAGTATTGGCTAAACCGTGATTTTCCCTCAATTTCTCCTCTTCCTTTGGACTGTCAAGGTGAAGCTCAGTCCAACATTGTTGCCCATGCAAAAACGGTTTCTTTCACCTTAACCGAAGAACAAACCCGCTTACTCTTACAGGAGGTTCCGCAAGCTTATAACACCCAAATTAATGATATTTTATTAACCGCTTTAGTCCAAGCTTTTGGCCGTTGGACAGGAAGTTATAAGCTTTTGCTTGACATGGAAGGTCATGGAAGAGAAAATGTAATTGAATCCGTGAATTTATCTCGAACTGTGGGTTGGTTTACCAGTATTTTTCCCGTCTTTTTGACCTTAGAAAATCTTGACCATCCGGGTGAATGTCTCAAGTCCATTAAAGAGCAATTACGACAAATTCCGAATCGAGGGTTTGATTATGGAATTGGATATTATCTCAACTCAGATTTAACAATTCAATCCCCGTTAAAAAATTACCCTAAAGCTCAAGTCAGCTTTAATTATTTAGGTCAATTTACAAGTCATCAAATCGGCGAGATAGGCTGGAAATTATCTCAAGAATCCAGTGGTTCCATTCATAGTCCTTTGGGACAACGTTCCCATTTAATTGCGATTCATGGAATTGTGGTTGATGGGCAACTTGATATGGAATGGCAATATAGTGAAAATTTTCATCATCAAACAACGATCAAAAATTTAGCCGATGCTTATCGAGATTCTTTAGAAAGCCTGATTAACCATTGTTTATCGGCAGAAGGGGGCTATACTCCATCGGATTTTCCCGATGCGGATCTTAATCAGGTAGAATTAGATGAACTGCTCTTAGAACTCGATTTTTAACCTCAACTTAATGTTTAACCCTCATACTTGATAACAACTATGTCACAGCCTAATCTTCCCAGTGAAATTGAAAATCGTAAAAGCGAACATCTGCGAGTTTGTATCGAAAAAGATGTAGAATTTCAACAACTTACAAGCGGTTTAGAAAAATATCGTTTTACCCATTGTTGTCTTCCTGAACTTGACCGTAGCGATATTGAACTGGGGACAACCTTTTTAGGGAAATCTTTAAAAGCTCCAATTCTCATCTCTTCCATGACCGGAGGAACAGAATTAGCCCATTTAGTCAATACTCGATTGGCAACGGTCGCTCAACGCTATGGTTTAGCGATGGGGGTGGGTTCTCAACGCATTGCACTCGAACAACCGGAATTAGCGCCGACCTTTGCAGTCCGTTCTCTGGCGCCAGATATTCTCCTGTTAGCGAATTTAGGGGCTGTACAGTTAAATTACGGCTGCGGTTTAGAAGACTGTTTAAAATTGGTGGAATTATTAGAAGCTGATGCCTTAATTCTGCATCTCAATCCTTTACAAGAATGGGTGCAATCGGGAGGCGATTCTAATTTTAAAGGGTTACTCGCTAAAATTCAGCAAATTTGCGCTCAATTACCCGTTCCTGTCATCGCCAAAGAAGTCGGAAATGGCATCTCTGCGGTGATGGCCAAACAATTAATTGAAGCCGGAGTCGCCGCGATTGATGTGGCGGGAGCCGGAGGCACGTCCTGGGCCAAAGTCGAAAGCCAAAGAGCCAAAGACAACAGACAAAGGCATCTCGGACAAGTTTTTGCCGATTGGGGTTTACCTACGGCTGAATGTATTACCGCCATTCGGTCGATGAATTCAACCATTCCTTTAATTGCTTCTGGGGGCTTAAAAAATGGCTTAGACCTTGCCAAATCCATCGCTTTAGGAGCCGATTTAGGAGGGTTGGCTCGACCGTTTCTCGTAGCAGCGATTGAATCAGAAGCCGCCGTTGATGAGTTGGTAAAATTTTTAATTGCTGAACTTGAAATTGTTTTATTTTGTACCGGAAATCCTAATTTATCCACCCTTAAAAATTCAGGAGCCTTAAAACCATGTTAAAGTTTTCAATGGAATTGTGTTATCCCCAGCTTGATGTCAAAACCTTAAGCGTTGGCACTTTGGGTCCAAAAGAAACCAGTAGTGAACAAACCTTAAATTATCTAATTTCTCAATGGAAATTACAACAGATTTCGGTTAATAGTCATTTATTTGATAGCTTTACAGATTTAAAAGAATCTTTACTCGAAAATCAGATAGATTTGGCGTTAGTCCCCCATGCCTATGAAAAAATTAATGATTTCTACATGGAACCGAGTTTTAAACTAGGTTTTATCTTCACCTATCCCACACCCGTTTACGGATTAGCCAAGCGAAAAAATGAAGAAATCGTTTTAGAAAATTGTACCCTGGTCACTCATCCCGCTCCTCTTCCTTTACTTCCTTATTTATTACCTGGCGACCTGAATCAAAATAAGATTAAAATCAAATTTGTCAATTCTACCAGTGTGGCCGCTATTCAAGTTAAACAAGGGTTGGCAGATTTAGCCATTACCAATGAAAATGCCCTCCGAGAATATGATTTAGAATTTATTTCACAATATGGTAAAATTGAGATGAGTTGGTCTTTATTTCACAAAAAGGAAAACACCATGATTCAAAGTATTTATTTACCAGTGCATACCTAAAAAAGCTACCTATCCGCTCAAAATAGTTGCCTTCATCACATAAAAATAATTGAGATTTAACCTCTCAATTTCATTTTGAACCTGTACCCTAAAATCATGTCTGAATTTTTCCCAATTCCCGATCCTCTTAAACTCAATCCTCATGTAGAATTAGAGGTTTTTCAATGCCAAGATACCATTTTTCAATTATACGTTATAGCTCCTAATGCTAAACTTGAATCCCACCAACATCCTGAAAGTCAAATTGGCATGGTATTCTCAGGAGAACTAGAACTGTATATTAAAGATTTGATTAAACCCTTAAGACCTTTGCAAGATGTTTATATAGCTGATGGCAATATTCCTCATGGTGCTTTTAATCCTTTATCAGAACCGATGATTGGATTTGATCTTAAACGGATTACCTCTGCTTTACCGTCAGAAGATGTTTTATTAACACTATCCAACAACCAAGATAAAATCACTCATTTACCTTGTCAATCTGTTAAGGGTTCTTGGTTTGAAATTGTCATGATGAAAATCCCTTCTGGTTATTCCATTCCCCCACATCAAGGTGAGCAAGAAGAAATCGGATTTATTTTGAATGGAAAATTAGAAATCTCCATAGAAAATGAAGGACAGTTTTTAGAATATGGTCAAATTTATTATGCTCCTTCAAAAGTTTTAAAAAAGGGATATAATTCATCGAAACAAGATATTAATTTGATTAAAATTTTAATTTAGTTCGTTTTATGATTTTAAGTTTAACCTCAAAATGCTAGGACAAAGTTTATGGATTTAGGATTAAAAGATAAAGTGGCTTTGATTACGGGAAGTAGTGCAGGAATTGGGTTTACCATTGCTGAAAAATTAGCAGAAGAAGGCTGTCACTTAATTATTTGTGGTCGCAATTCCCAACGCTTAGAACAAGCTTATCAATCTCTGGCTCAAGCTTATCCTGTCCAAGAAATTCTGCGTTTAGTGGCTGATGTCCATCAAGCTCAAGATTCTGAACAATTAATACAGGACTCTTTAAATCAATATGGCAAAATTGACATTTTAGTAAATAATTCTGAAGGAGCTAACTTTGCTGATAATTTAATTGAAAACCTTTCCGATGAAGATTGGTTAAACGTTTTTCAAGGAAAATTAATGGGTTATATTCGCTTAACCAATTTAGTGTTACCGATTATGAAAAAACAACATTGGGGAAGAATTGTTAATATCATTGGGACATCGGGAAAAGAGCCATCCCCTCGTTTAGTTAAATCGGGTGTTGTCAATGCAGCTTTAATGAATTTTACCAAATCAGTAGCTAGACAAACCGCCCCCTATAATGTTTTAATTAATAGTGTTAACCCCGGCGTTATTGATACCCCTAGACATCGAGAATATTTAGAAATTTATGCCAAAAAGCAAGGAACAACCCCAGATTTAATCCGAGAAGAAATTCTCAAAACAATTCCCATGAATCGGATTGGTACGACTGAAGAATTTGCTAATCTCGTTGTATTTTTAGCTTCAGAATGTGCGAGTTATATAACGGGAATTACTATTCCCATCGATGGTGGTTTATCCTCGTCAGCATTTTAAATTCAACCCTCCAGCATCATCAACAAGCATCATGAACACACAAACTAAACTCTCAAACCAAGCTCTTAACTATTATCCCATCGCAGATAAACAGTTTTTTCCCGTGTATTCCTATATGAATAATAGGATTAATATGTGGAATACAGAAAGAAAATTAAAACAAGAACTTCTCAATAATTCTTCAGTCATATTTGTTTATCAAATGGGGAAAGTCGGTTCAATGAGTACCTATTTGACCCTAAAAAAACATCTGCAAAATCAAGCTATTTATCATATTCATAATCTGAATTCAGAACATTTCTCAAAAATTTGGGAAACAATGCAACTGGAGAAACATTATCATGCTTTTACCTTTGGGCATTCCTGTATGACCAAATATTTAAGCGAACACATTGAGGAAATTAAAAATCAAAAAAATATTAAAATTATTACTGGAGTCCGAGAACCCATCGCCCGTAATATTTCTTGGTTTTTTCAAGTCATTCATTGTCAATCTGTTTTTCCTGAATTTTTCATAAAATATCAAGAAGGATTAATCACAATGGATGAAATTATTAAAAAATTTTGGTCTCAAAAATTTGTTTATGGAAAGCAGTTTGACTGGTTTGAAGAAGAATTGCAACCAGTTTTCGGCATTGATATCGCTTCCATTGATTTTCCGAAAGAAAAAGGTTATGCGATTGCGAATTTCCCCGACAGAAATATTGACTTATTAGTCTTAAAATTAGAAAAACTTGATTCTTGCTTAAAAGAAGCCCTAGAAACTTTTTTAGGTGTTGAAAATTTAGATTGTGAACGACTTGACCGAGCAGACTTTTTAGAAGCGGATGACTATCTCATCTATGATAATTTAAGAAAGAGTCTGACCTTTAGTGATGAATATTTAGAAGAGATTTATGATCAACCATTAGTGCGTCATTTTTACACCGATGAAGAAATTAACAAATTTAAACTCAAGTGGTCTAGTCAACGTTAAAGGTAATTCCTTCTAATTTTATCAGGTTTTTTGAATAAAATTTGATTCAAGAAACTCACGCATATTTTTATTTAATCTATTGGGAAAAACAATGGTAACACCTCAAAAATCTAAGGTTAGTAAAAAAGATATTGAATCCATTTATCCCCTTTCTCCCATGCAGCAGGGGATGCTATTTCATTCTTTATATAATCCAGAATCAAAGACGTATTTATCACAAATTCAAATCACCTTGCAAGGCAATTTAGATATTAATGCGTTCCAACAAGCTTGGCAAAAAGTAGTAGATAGACATAGTATTTTACGGACTTGTTTTGCTTGGAAAAAAACCAAACAGCCTCTGCAAGTGGTTAGAAAAAATGTCACCTTGCCTTGGTTTAATTATGATTGGCGATCGCATTATCCCGCCGAACAAGAAACTAAATTTCAGGAATTGTTAAGCTCTGATAAAAAGCAATATTTTGAATTAGATAAAGTCCCCTTAATTCGATGTCATTTAATTCAAGTCGAAGATCAAAAATATGAATTTATCCATACTGGACATCATATTTTATTAGATGGTTGGGCAACAGCAATTCTGTTGAAAGAAGTTTTCGAGTTTTACGCTGGACTCATCAACTATCGACCCGTCAATTTACCGACACCCCGCCCTTACCAAGACTATATTAATTGGGTACAACAGCAAGATCAAACTGAAGCAGAACGATTTTGGCGACAAAATCTTCAAGGTTTTACCTCTCCAACTCCATTAGTCGTTGATAAACCGTTAAATCCTCTTGTTACTCAAAGTAAAAATTATCTTCATCAAAAATCAAAACTTTCTCCAGAAATTACCAGTCGTCTGAAATTACTCGCCCAAGAATATCGCCTTACTCTTTCTACCATAATTCAAGGAGCTTGGGCTTTATTATTACATCATTATAGTAGTGAATCTGATATTGTATTTGGGGCAACCGTTTCGGGACGATCACCCAATTTTACTGGGATTGAATCGATGGTAGGGATGTTTTTAAATACCTTACCCGTTCGCATCCAAATTGAGTCTCAACTTGAATTATTAACTTGGTTTCAACAATTACAACAAGAGCATTTAGAACGAGAGCAATATAGTTATAGTTCTCTAATTGATATTCAAAAATGGAGTGAAATTCCAGCCCCTCATTCAGTTTTTGAAAGTTTTGTTGTCTTTGAAAATTTACCCTTTAGCGACAATGATAGTCAGAATTTAGGCGGTTTACAAGTCGGTGAAATGCAAGATTATGGCAATGCTGATTATCCCTTAACGGTTATTGTCACCCCTGGAGAAGCCTTAAGTATTAAAATTATTTATCCTCAAGAACGATTTGAAAATGACACCATTGAAAGGATGTTAGGTCATTTTAAAACCTTATTAGAAGGAATCGCCATTAATCCCCATCGTCGGATTCAAGACTTACCTTTATTAACGGAAGCTGAACGTCAATTATTATTAATTGAATGGAATCAAACTGCACCCCAAAAGCCTCTAAAACACTGCGTTCATCAATTATTTGAGCAACAAACTATCAAAACTACTTCAGCCATTGCCGTTGTTTTTCAAGAGCAACAATTAACCTACCAAGAACTGAATGAATCTGCTAATCAATTGGCTCATTATTTACAAAAAATTGGGGTGAGTTTTCAATCTTTAGTCGGGATTTGTTTAGAACGGTCTGTTAATATGGTAATTGCCGTTTTAGCAGTGTTAAAAGTAGGCGGCGTTTGTGTTCCCCTAGATACAACCTATCCTCAAGAAAGACTTTCTTACATCCTACAAGACACCCAAATCAAAACCTTATTAACCCAAAAAGATTGTCAATTCCTTTTAAACAGTGAAACCATTTCTCAACGGATTTTATTGGATGAACAAGGGTCAGAAATTGCCTTAGAACCCAAGACTAATCTGGACAAACCCGTGAGTTTAAAGGATTTGGCCTATATTATTTATAGTTCAGGCTCTACGGGTGTGCCAAAAGGGATTATGATCCTGCATCAATCCTTAACGAATATTATTGAGCATCATCAACTAAAAATGTCATCCGAAAGGAATTTCTTACAATTTGCTCCCTTTAATTTCGATGTTAGCTATCACGAAATGTTTGCAGCCTGGTGTTTAGGGGGAACCTTATTTATTGTTCCAGAAGATGCCCGCTTAGACCTTGCTAAATTAAGTCAATTGTTGGCAAATAACCCCATTCATAAAGCGATTTTGCCCGTTACTTTATTACAGCAATTAATTGAAACCTATAGTGAGGAAACCTACTTATTTGCTAACTTGCGTGAAATTATTTCAGCTGGAGAGCAATTACAAATTACTCCAACGATGATTTCTGTATTCAAAAAACTCGAACATTGTACCCTTTACAATTATTATGGCCCCACAGAAGCGGATATCGTTACCAGTTATACCTTTGACCCTAATCCTGAGCTTTGGCCGAAGTATATTCCCATTGGTAAACCCGCGATTAATGTGCAAGTTTATATTTTAAATTCCCATCTTCAACCCGTACCTATCGGAGTGACTGGGGAGTTATATGTTGCGGGTGGCGGTTTAGCGCGGGGTTATTTCAACAATCCCCAATTAACCAAAGAAAAATTTATTCCTAATCCCTTTAGCGATAATTCATTGCTGTATAAAACTGGAGATTTAGCTCGTTATTTACCCAATGGAGACATCGAGTATGTAGGAAGAATTGATGATGTGGTGAAAGTTAGAGGTTACAGAATTGAATTAGGGGAAGTAGAAACTATTTTAAATCAACATCCTCAAATTGCTCAAGCTGTTGCTACAGTTCAGGGAGAAACCGCCAGAGAAAAATATTTAGCCGCTTATTTTATTCCCCGTCCAGGTGAAACCATAAACCAAGTTGAATTACGTCATTTTCTTGAAAACTGGCTACCCGACTATATGATTCCCTCTGCTTTTGTTGTGATGGAATCTTTTCAACTCAGTCCTAATGGTAAAGTTGATCGAAAAGTCTTACCAATACCCGATAAAAACCCCTTATCGTTAACTCAAAATTATGTCGCTCCTCGAACTGCAATTGAAGAAGTTTTAGCAGGAATTTGGGCAGAAATTTTAGAAGTCGAACGAGTTGGGATTGAAGACGATTTCTTTCTGTTAGGTGGGCATTCTTTAAAAGCGATTCAACTGATTAGTAAAATCCGTCAAACCTTAGAAATTGAAATTTCTGTGCGTCAACTTTTTAATCACTCAACCATCAGCCAATTAACTCAAGTCATGATTGAATTAGTTGGGAATGAAGGGTTACTAAATGAAATTGCCGTAACGGTTCAAGAAATTTCCCAACTTTCACCAGAAGAAGTTCAAGCTTTATTATCTCAAAGCTGAACCTAAATGACTTAAACTTTCTATAATGGACATTGATTTAAACTGAAGGAAAAAAATGACAAATCATCTCTTTGATTTAACAGGTAAAGTTGCAATTATCACGGGTGCTGCCCGAGGAATTGGTCGGGTATTAGCGCAAGGGTTAGCACAAGCTGGAGCTAAAGTGGTAATTGGTGATATTAATCAAGTTGGTGCTGAACAAACGGTTCAACTGATTCAAGAAGCAGGAGGCGAGGCCATCGCAATTGAGACCGATGTTCGTCAACGTCAAGCTTGTCAGAATTTAATTAACCAGGCGGTTGCTCATTATAGTCAACTCGATATTGTGGTCTGTAATGCAGGAGTTGAAATTCTCAAAAACACTGATGAATTAGAAGAATTTGAATGGGATCAGGTTATTAATGTTGACTTAAAAGGTTATTTTAATTGCGCTCAACTAGCAACCAAACAAATGATCAAACAAGGAACAGCAGGTTCAATTATTATGAATTCTTCTATCTGTGCTTTCGTTGCTGTTCCCAAATCTTCAGGAGCATATAGCGCCGCAAAAGGTGGTGTCAATCAATTAGTAAAATCCCTAGCGGTCGAATTAGCTAGTCACAAAATTCGAGTCAATGCTTTTGCACCGGGGTATATGAATAATATGATGGAAGGAACAGAAGGTTTACGTTCAACTTCGGATGAAATGGACGAATTATATACTAGAATTCCCATGAAACGAACCGGAAATTTAGAAGAGTTAATTGGCCCTGTCGTGTTTTTAGCATCCGAAGCTTCCTCTTATGTAACTGGAGCAATTTTAATGGTAGATGGAGGTTATACCGCTATTTAGCATCAATAATTAAACAATTTTTAGGTTGATTTGTATCCATGGAACCAACCTAAAATCACTAAATTAAATCCTATTAAGTCATGTCCAAAATGAATGATAATTCTCAAGACAAACAAAAATTACTGAAGCTATTACTACAAAAAAAAGGAATCGGTGTAAAAACAAATACGATACCTCCTAGGGATCCATCTCAACTTGTACCGCTTTCTTTTTCTCAAGAACGACTTTGGTTTTTGTACCAATTAGAAGCTAACGGCTATACCTATAATATGCCGTTTCGCTTTCAAATTGAAGGCAATTTAGATATTGATATCTTTAGAAAAGCTTTGGAAACTATTATGCAACGTCATGAATTGTTGCGAACTTGTTTTCAAGAAGTTGACGAAATTTCCCGACAAATTATTAACCCGAAAATTCATTTAAACTTGCCTTTACTGGATTTACAGTCCTTATCTTCTACGGAACAAACCCAAGAATTAGAGCGATTAACCGAACAAGAAATTTATACTGCCTTTGACTTAACCCAAGCTCCCTTAATGCGGACTTTTTTGGTTAAATTAAAAGCTGATTCTTATCTTTTATTTTTTAGTTTACACCATTCTATTTTTGATGGCTGGTCAATGAAAGTTTTACTTCAAGAACTTTCTCGTTTATATGAAGCCTTTTTACAAAAACAATCTAATCCTTTACCCGATTTACCTATTCAATATGGTGATTTTGCCGTTTGGCAAAGACAACAGTTAAAAGGAGATAAACTCACCCAAGAAGTTAATTATTGGCAACAGCAATTAACTGGAATTCCACCCTTATTAGAAATTACCACTGATCATCCCCGTCCTCCCATACAAACGTTTAAAGGCAATAATTGTACATTTAAACTAAGTCCGGAATTAAGCCAACACCTGAAAAATATTAGCCAAACGTCAACCGCTACTTTGAATATGACGCTGTTAACGGCTTTTAATGTTTTATTATATCGCTATAGCCGTCAAGAAGATATTGTGATTGGGATTCCCAGTGGCAATCGACAGTTTCCTGAAATTGAACCCTTAATTGGTTGCTTTATTAATACCTTACCCATTCGGACTCAGTTTAAAGAAAATCTCTCATTTCAAGCTTTATTAAATCAAGTTAAACAAGTGGTTTTAGAAGCTTATGAACATCAAGATTTACCCTTAGAGAAGGTTGTAGAAGCGGTAAATCCTCAACGAAACATAAGTTATAGTCCTTTATTTCAAGTGATGTTTTCTTGGGAAGATATGCTGCACATTAATCATTTTTCAATGGCGGATTTGAAATTAACTCCCGTTAGGATTAATGCTTTAATTGCTCAATTTGATTTAACCTTAGCCATGCAAGAAACGGCGGAGGGTTTAGTCGGATCTTTTGATTATAATTGCGCGTTGTTTAATCAAGACACAATTGAGCGCATGATTACCCACTTTAAAACTTTATTAGAAGGAATTGCCGTTAATCCTGAACAATCGATTGAATTATTACCTATTTTACCTTTATCAGAACAAAAGTTATTAGCTCAATGGAATCAGACTAATATTGCTGAAAATCCAAAGGTTTGTATTCATGAATTATTTGAACATCAAGTTTTAAAAACTCCAAATGGGATCGCAATAGAATGGGACAGGGAAAAAATTACCTATCAAGACTTAAATCATCGTGCTAATCAATTAGCTCATTATCTCCAATCTAAGGGGGTTAAAATTGAATCATTAGTGGGAATTTGTTTAGAACAATCTGTCTATATTATTATCAGTTTATTGGCAATTCTTAAAGTGGGTGGTACTTATCTTGTTCTAGCTACCAATTATCCCCACGAGCGTTTAAACTATATCTTAAATGATGCTCAAGTCTCGGTATTAATCACTCAAAATACCTTCGTTAATTTATTCCGTGATCATCAAGCAGAAGTGATTTGTCTGGATACTGAAGAAAGCTCAATTGCTAGTCAAAGCAAAAACAATTTATTTAACCCTATTGAGCCAAATAATTTAGCTTATATTATTTATACCTCTGGTTCAACAGGCACTCCTAAAGGGGTTATGATTGAACATCAAAGTTTAGTCAACCATAGCTTAGGAATAATTAAAGCCTATGATTTAACAAGTCGTGATCGAATTTTACAATTTGCTTCTTTTACCTTTGATGTAGCTGCTGAAGAAATGTATCCAACTTTTTTAACGGGTGCAACTTTAGTTATGCGTCCTGCATTAATGTTCCCTTCTTTAGCTGATTTTACTCAATTTATCCAGCAAAAGTGTTTAACGGTCATTAATCTTCCGGCTACTTATTGGCATGAATGGGTATTAGATTTATCTCAAACCTTAATAACTTTACCTGAAACCCTACGCTTAGTGATTACAGGAAGTGAAGAAGTATTAGCAGAGCGATTAATATTATGGCAAAAAATACTATCAAATAGTCAACGAGAAGATATCACTTGGTTGAATGCTTATGGTCCGACAGAAGCGACGATAACCACCACGGTTTTTAATCCCAATTTGAGTCATAAAATTGCTCAAATTCATTCTGTTGCCATTGGTAAACCGATTACAAATACACAGGTTTATATTTGTGATCGCTATTTGCAACAAGTCCCGATTGGAATACCAGGAGAACTGTTAATTGGAGGTTTAGGTTTGGCCAAAGGTTATCTCAATCGCGATGATTTAACCCGTGAAAAGTTTATTACTCATGCTTTTAATTCATCAAAATATCAACGTTTCTATAAAACTGGAGATTTAGCTCGTTATTTACCCGATGGAAATATAGAGTTTTTAGGACGCATTGATAATCAAGTTAAAATTCGAGGGTTTCGTATTGAAATTGGCGAAATTGAAGCCGTATTAACTGAATACCCAGATGTCCGAGCGACGGCGGTAATTGTTAGAGAAGATCAAACAAATAATAAACAATTAGTGGCTTATCTTGTGCCAAAATATCCATCCATTGATCCTGCAAAATTGCGGAGTTTTCTCAAACAAAAAATACCAGATTATATGATTCCAGTTTTCTTTGTACAGCTTCAGGAATTGCCCTTAATGAGCAGTGGTAAAATTGATCGTAACGCTTTACCCGCACCCACCAAAATTCGGGAGCAAAAAACGATGATTACACCCCGAACAGCTACGGAAAAAATTGTTGCTGAGATTTGGCAAGATGTTTTAGGGTTAAAGCAAATTAGTATTTTTGATAATTTCTTTGACTTAGGTGGTCATTCTTTAAAAGCTGCCCAAGTGATGTCTCGACTGCGAGAAGAATTAGCTATTAATATTCCTTTAAACTATCTTTTTTCAGAACCGACGGTAGCAGGATTATCCTCTAATTTAGACTTGAATTTATCTGATGAAATTGAGAGGGATCAAATCCCAGATTGGCAAGTCGAAATTACCTTAGATACCTCCATTCAACCGCCGAATCTTGTGGCTCCCTTTCCTCAAAAACCTGCTGATATTTTGCTCACAGGAGCTACGGGTTTTCTCGGAATTCATTTATTAGCTGAATTGTTGGACAAAACAGAAGCTAATATTCATTGTTTAATTCGAGACAAAAGTTTAGAACAAGCTCAAGCGAAAATTTACCAGAAATTAAAAACCTTTCAATTATGGGATGAACAGAAAAGCTCTCGTATTATTCCTGTTATTGGTGATTTATCCCAAAAACGTTTAGGAATGTGTGAACCTGATTTTCTGGAATTAGCTAATCAAATTGATGTGATTTATCATAATGGAGCTTGGGTGAATGCTATTTATCCCTATTCAATATTGAAACCCACTAATGTTTTAGGAACAGCAGAAATCTTGAGATTAGCCTGCTTAATTAAAACCAAACCTGTTCATTTTGTCTCGACGATTTCTGTTTTTTCCCCCAGTTATGCTCAAGGAAACTTAATTCAAGAATCTGATCCCCTGGGTATAAATCATGGACTCAATGCCGGTTATACTCAAAGTAAATGGGTTGCCGAAAAATTAATCATGGAAGCTGGAAAACGAGGACTTCCGATGACAATTTTTAGAGCGTCTCGAATTATTGGACATAGTAAAACCGGAATTTGTAATAGAGAAGATTTGTTTTGTCGTATGATTAAAGGCTGTATTCAATTAGGAATGATTCCTGATTTTGGCGATAGTACAGAAGACCTCACTCCTGTGGATTATGTCAGTGGTGCAATTGTACATTTAGCCAGTCAAGAAACCTCTTTAGGGAAAGCATTTCATTTGTTGAATTCTCACCCAACCTTAAATCGTGAGTTATTTGATTGTGTTCGGGAAATGGGTTATCCGTTGCAGTGTGTTTCCTTGGAAAAATGGCTATCGCATTTAACAGAACAATGTAAAATTAATACAGATAATGCTTTATCTCCGGTGTTAGATAATTTTTCAGATGAAAATTTATCCGCAGGTTATCCCCCCCAGTTTGATGCTCAAAATACGGTAATGGGGTTAAAGGGTACAGCCTTTAATTTTCCCAAAATTGATGACAGATTGTTAAAAACTTATTTTGAATATTTTACTAAAAGTGGGTTTTTAACACAATAAATGTCGATTTTATCACACCCCTAAATTCAAAAATCCAGATCATAAATTCCACGAAATCAATCTTATGTTTAACTTAAAACATCAATTATATTTATTAATTTCAAAATTCTTAGAAGAACAAGAACGGATCGAAAAACGTAAACGACTTTCTGAAAATGCCACGTTTCACAGTTCAGTCAAATTTATCGGAAAGTGTGAAAATTATAGGGGAGATAAAAGTTTAATTACTATCGGAGAAAATACCATAATATTAGGTGAATTGTTTTTATTTACTCATGGTGGAAAAATAGAAATCGGTAAAAATTGTTATATTGGTGAGAAAACTCGAATTAGATCAGCCAATTCTATCAAGATTGGAAACGAAGTTATAATTTCCGATGATGTCAATATTTATGATACCGATGCTCATTCATTAAATTATGTTTTAAGACAGAAAGAATTTATGGAAGTCGTCATTTTGAATAATCTGACTAAGGATGCTAAGGATATTGATATACAATCTGCACCCGTGGTGATAGAAGATCATGTTTGGATTGGATTTAATGTTGGTATTCTTAAAGGAGTTACGATTGGGAAAGGAGCAATTATTGGAGCAGGTTCGGTGGTGACACAAGATGTAGAACCTTTTACTGTTGTTGCTGGTAATCCTGCCAAAATTATCAAACGATTATGAATCTGATCCAATGCCTAAACAATAGGTTAATATTGATTACTGATATGTAAAAAATCTAGAAAATAGTAGTAATAGAATTTGTGATAATAATGCAGATTTTTATGGTATGCTGAATTAGTGTCTAACTCAATAGATAGACCTTAAAAGTTCTAATGTACCCCATTTTAGAGTAAAGAGAATCCTATGAATGTTGCAGAAAAAACCTCAGACAGCATGAATCTCAAGGAAGAGACTCGAACTTTCAATCAATCTCTTCAAGAATTTTTAAGATTTATTCAAGTTTATTGGTATCCTAAAGAACACCAGGATAGAGCTTTTTCGCAGATTATTCGTTCCTGGGGAATGCTCGTTTTATTGTTTTTATTATTAGTGGGAGTAGTAGGTCTTAATGCGTTTAATAGTTTTGTTTTTAGAGACTTAATTAGCGTCACAGAAGCTAGGGATGCAGAAAAATTAACTCATTTTGTCATTATTTATGGGATTACTCTAGGCAGTATGACGTTTTTCACAGGATTGTCTAGGTTTCTTAAAAAACTAATTGCGCTGGATTGGTATCAATGGATCAATAGTAGTATCTTGCAAAAATATTTTAAAAATCGTGCTTATTATCAAATTAATTTTAAAGGGGATATTGAAAATCCAGATCAACGTTTATCCCAAGAAATTCAACCCATTGCCAGAACAACGATGGACTTTTTAACAACCTGTGTTGAAAAAGTTATGGAGATGCTGGTTTTTATTGTCATCCTTTGGTCAATTTCTAAAACCATTTCTATTGTGCTTCTGGTTTATACGATTATTGGAAATATTCTTGCCACCTATATTACTCAACAACTAAATAAAGTCAATAAACAACAATTAGAAATCGAAGGAACCTATAAATACGCCATTACTCATGTTCGGACTCACGCTGAATCAATTGCATTTTTTAGAGGGGAAGAAAAAGAGTTAAATATTATTCAAAGAAAGTTCAATCAGGTGATTAAAATCATGATTGAAAGAATTAATTGGGAAAGAACCCAAGAATTTTTTAACCGCGGCTATCAATCCATTGTTCAAATCTTCCCCTTCTTAATTGTTTCCCCATTATATATTAGTGGTGAAATTGAGTTTGGACAAGTTAACCAAGCCAGCTATTGTTGCTATTTCTTTTCCACAGCTTTATCCGTGTTAGTGGATGAATTTGGACGCTCCGGTGAGTTTATTAATTATATTGAACGTTTAGAAGAGTTTTACCAAGCTTTAGAGGGTGTAAGCGAACAAACCAACCCAGTTAATACCATTAAAGTCATTGAAGATAACAATCTAGCTTTTGATGATGTCACCTTACAAACTCCCGATGCCGCTAAAGTGATTGTCGAACATTTATCACTGTCCGTTGAACCAGGGGAAGGTTTATTAATTGTTGGGCCAAGTGGTCGAGGAAAAAGTTCTCTTTTACGCGCTATTTCTGGGTTATGGAATACAGGTACAGGTCATTTGGTGCGACCTCCCCTCGACGATTTATTATTTTTACCCCAACGTCCTTATATCATTTTAGGAAACTTGCGCGAACAGCTAATTTATCCTCAAACGACAACGGATATGAGTGAAACCCAATTAAAAGAAATCTTACAAGAAGTTAACCTGCAAGATGTTCTTAATCGCATCAAAAATTTTGATGAGGAAGTGGATTGGGAAAATATTTTATCCTTAGGAGAACAACAACGTCTAGCCTTTGCGCGACTATTCGTTAATCAGCCAGATTTTGTGATTTTAGATGAAGCCACCAGTGCTTTAGATTTAAAAAATGAAGATCATTTATATAAACAGTTACAACAAACTGGCAAGACCTTTATCAGTGTCGGACATCGAGAAAGTTTGTTTAACTACCATCAAAAGGTTTTGGAACTTTCCGAGGATTCTACTTGGCGCTTAATGACGATGGAAGACTATCATCCATCAGCAGCGATTGCAACTCATTCTAACAATGACCAAACCGTTGATGAAACGATAGAAATTGTCTCTGAAATGAACAATCAAGACAATTTTACCCATCAAGAAATGCAAAAACTGACCAACTATAGCTTAAGTACGATCAAAAATAAAGCCAGTCGAGGTCAAACGATTATTGCCAATGATGGCATGAGCTATCGTTATGACAAAACCCTTGATATTGCCCAATGGGTGAGAGTTTAGCTTCTCAGGGAGCTTCGAGCGAACTTAAAAAGGCATATTGCCGCAGTTCGGGAACCTTCAAAGAAGATTCTCGACCGATTACATTGTTAGCCAATTCAAGTCTGAATTGGTGGATTAAAATCCGCCAGGACTTAAATAACTGGGATTTTCCTGTAGGGAAGTATCGAAGGGATTGGGTAAATCTTGGGTGCGAATTAAAGGCCCAGACTGTTGCTGTTGCATGACATCATAGTATAAAGTTTCGATCAATTTGGCATCCCGGGTAATCATATTATCAAAATAGGAACCTTGCATAAAAGTACGCCAACCCTCCCGAGAGTTGAACTGTCCTGAAATGCTGGTGTAGTCGTAGAAACGACCCGTATTGTTATTAACAGCGCGGTTAAACAAACCGGGGATATTATTAAATCCTACCGCCGTATCGGGAGAGGGGACAAGTTGCAATTGTTGGATTTTTACCGGTGGGGGATTGGTGGCGGGTGGAGTTTCGGCGATCGCATTAGGCGAACTCAACCAGACTAAACCGGTTAAACAAAACAGGGAAGGGAGTAAAAATTGAGCGCGCATGGGTGAAAACCTCCTCACAGGGGCAAGGTTAATTAAAAAATTGCTTCAATGGGATGAGAAAGAAATCAATACTAGCGATCGAGGCAATATATAATGACTTTTGGCTTAATTGTAACCGAAATTTTGGAGTCAGTCAGACTCCCAATCCTGAAAATATGGCTAATTCCTCGGTAGCGAATCTCGATACTGCTTCCCTGCGTCAATTTCTCCTCAATGCTCTTGTCCGTCTTGCCTATCGAGAGGGAGATTTCACCCTGTCTTCAGGACAAAAAAGCAGCTACTATATCAACGGCAAACAAGTTACTCTCACTGCTGAGGGAGCTTTAGCCGTGGGGCGTTTATTGCTGTCTCTACTGCCTCCAGATACCCAAGCGGTGGCAGGATTAACCCTAGGGGCGGATCCGATTGTCAGCGCGGTTAGCGTGGTATCTGCCTACGAAAATCGCCCGATTCCAGCTTTAATCGTCCGCAAAGAGGCAAAAGGTCACGGAACCATGGCTTATATCGAGGGGCCGACTTTAGATGCCGGTGCCGCAGTGGTTGTCCTCGAAGACGTGGTGACAACGGGTAAAAGTGCCATGGTAGCGGTGGAAAGATTACGCGATGCGGGTTATCAAGTAGATTTAATCATTGCTTTGGTGGATAGAGAGCAAGGAGGGGCGGAATTTTACCAATCTCAGGGAATAAAGTTTCAAGCTTTGTTTTCGATTCGGGATCTACAGGCGGCTTATCAGACTAAATAGCGGGGAGTGGCGAGAAACGCTCGATAACCGGGTTTTAAAAGTCGGTAAAACTTATCGGACAAAAGACCAGAGAGCGGCTTTAACTGCCTAAAAAATAAGTTATCTAGATTTTTTTCCTGTGAATAATTGATAACTAGCTGAGGTTGTCGGCGCTAAGAAACAGATGAGAACATTGATAAATTCAGAGTCTAACTATTGACTAATACCTATTCTCGGACGGGGAATCAAGATTGCTTGACTCTCTTGGCTGCTAATGAGTTGAAGCCTTTGTCACTTTACTGATAACCCTCAGACCGACTAACTGTATACTAGGCTATAAGATTTGCTTAAAAATCTTCAAACCATGCCGAACTATCGACAGTACAGCGATCGCCAAATATGAATCAAGGCATAGATTTACAAGAAAGTTTCATTAAATCCCTAACAGACTTGGGATTAAGTGGAGGACTGGCTAAAGCGATTTGGATGCCTTTACCCATGTTCCTGATGATTATAGCCGCCACAGTGGGGGTTTTAGTCTGCGTCTGGTTAGAAAGGAAAATTTCCGCCGCCGTCCAACAGCGTATCGGGCCGGAATACGCAGGACCCTTGGGCGTTTTACAACCGGTCGCCGACGGTCTGAAATTAGTCTTTAAAGAAGATGTCGTCCCCGCTAAGGCCGACCCTTGGTTATTCCTCTTCGGGCCAATTTTGGTGGTGATGCCAGTGTTTGTCTCCTATCTCATCGTCCCCTTCGGTCAAAATCTGCTGATTACTGACCTAAACGTGGGGATCTTTTTATGGATTTCCTTGTCCAGTATTGCCCCCATTGGTTTATTAATGGCGGGTTATGCCTCGAATAATAAGTATTCCTTGCTGGGAGGCCTGCGGGCGGCGGCGCAATCGATTAGTTATGAAATTCCCTTGGCTTTATCGGTATTAGCGATCGCGATGATGTCTAATAGTCTCAGTACCATTGATATCGTCGAACAACAATCCGGTTATGGCATTTTAGGCTGGAATATCTGGCGCCAACCGGTGGGTTTTCTGATTTTCTGGATTGCCGCTTTAGCTGAGTGTGAACGTCTGCCTTTCGATTTACCGGAAGCGGAGGAGGAATTAGTCGCCGGTTATCAAACCGAATACGCGGGGATGAAATTCGCTCTCTTTTATGTGGGTTCCTACGTTAACCTCGTGCTGTCGGCCCTAGTTTTCGCCGTCCTCTATCTTGGTGGTTGGGAATTTCCTATCCCCGTCAATGCTTTGGCCGGCTGGTTGGGAGTGAGTGAAACCAATCCCTGGCTACAAATTATCACCGCTTCCCTAGGGATTACGATGACAGTATTAAAGGCCTATTTCCTCATCTTCATCGCTATTCTCTTGCGTTGGACCGTACCCCGGGTTCGCATTGACCAATTACTCGATTTAGGCTGGAAATTTCTCCTACCGGTATCTTTAGTTAACCTACTACTTACCGCCGCCCTAAAACTAGCTTTTCCCTTTGCTTTTGGCGGTTAATTTCCTTTTTTGCCCTGTTAACCTACTATCCCTCTGACCATCATGTTTAACATCCTCAAACAAGTCAGCGATTACGCCAAAGGTAGCATTCAAGCGGCGAAATACATCGGCGAAGGTTTATCCGTTACCTTCGACCATATGCGTCGTCGTCCGATTACCGTCCAGTATCCCTACGAAAAGTTAATTCCCTCGGAACGTTATCGGGGTAGAATTCACTTTGAGTTCGATAAATGTATCGCTTGTGAAGTTTGTGTGCGAGTTTGTCCGATTAATTTACCAGTAGTGGATTGGACTTTTAACAAGGAAATTAAAAAGAAAGAACTCAAACACTACAGTATCGATTTTGGGGTCTGTATTTTCTGCGGCAATTGTGTGGAATACTGTCCGACTAATTGCCTATCGATGACCGAAGAATACGAACTAGCGACCTATGATCGTCATGAATTAAACTATGATAACGTCGCCCTAGGCCGTTTACCCTACAAAGTAACCCAAGACCCGATGGTAACACCTCTGAGGGAATTAGGTTATCTACCTAAAGGTGTCATCGAACCCCACGATTTACCCGCCGGTAGTCAACGCGCCGGTAAACGTCCGGAAGAAATTACCGATTAATTAGCAGTTAGGAAACAGGAGACAGCTTTTTCTCTCCAATCCCCCCCGCAACGCGCACGCAGTGACCACTCCCTCACCTAATCCCTGACTGATAACTAATAATTAATAACTCTCAAACATAAAAGGAGATGAAACTACTGTGAATTTAGCCGAGGGCGTTCAAATAGTATCTTTTGGCATTTTAGCAGCCCTAGTAATCGGGACAGCTTTAGGCGTGGTACTATTATCTAATATCGTTTATTCCGCCTTTTTATTGGGTGGTGTTTTTATCAGCATTTCGGGTTTATATCTCTTACTAAATGCTGATTTTGTAGCGGCGGCACAAATTCTAATTTATGTGGGCGCGATTAACGTTTTAATTCTCTTTGCTATTATGCTTGTTAATAAGCAAGAGGACTTTTCTGATATTCCTAAACGTTGGATTCGTCAGGCATCTACTGCCTTAGTTTGTGTGGGTTTATTTGTGCTGTTATCGACCATGGTTTTAATCACACCTTGGTCAATTTCTAGCACTTCTCCAGCCGTAGTAACTAATACTTTAGTAGAAATCGGTAAGCATTTCTTTAGTGATTTCTTACTACCTTTTGAATTAGCTTCCGTGCTATTATTAATGGCCATGGTCGGAGCAATTATTTTAGCTCGTCGTGACCTTATCCCCACCCTGAAAGCTGAAGAACCTACGGCCACAGCTTTAACATTACCCGAACGACCTAGAGAATTAACCGCCCCTAAATAAGACCAAAGAAAGAGGTATCATGCAGATTCAGTTAGAGTATTATTTGTTATTAGCGGCGGCTTTATTTTGTATCGGAATTTATGGTTTAGTCACCAGTCGCAATGCCGTCCGGGTTTTAATGTCGATCGAATTGATGCTCAATTCCGTTAACATTAACTTAATGGGTTTTTCCAACTATCTTGACCCCGCTAATATCCGAGGCCAAATTTTTACTATTTTCGTGATTACCGTAGCGGCAGCCGAAGCAGCCGTGGGTTTAGCGATTATCCTGACTATCTATCGTAACCGCGACACCATCGATATGGAACAGTTTAACCTGCTCAAATGGTAAGCTTTTAAATATTTACCCCCCCTCTCTCCCTTTTCTGGGGAGAGTTTTTTTTGGCCAATTTTCCCTGTTAACGGGGATAAATCTCGGTGACAACTCGATCGGGGGAGCTACTGGTAACAACAATGTTATTATCTTCTAAAGTGCCGATCGCTTTATCGCCGGTGAGATTAAATTTTGGTTCCTGTTGTTCATAGATAATATTCCCCTCGGCCTCGACAATTTTTTCCGACATTTTCCAAGTTAAAATCTGACTATACAATTGCGCCCCAGTTTTCTGATTAATTCCCTTAACCCCATCCTTGAGATAAGCGATGCGATTGCCTAATTCCACCACCACACGATTACCGGTAATAGTGATTTGATCTTGATATTGAAAAATTTCCGTAAGGAGAGAGATAATTATGGCTAAAGTCATATTAAAAGATAAAGTTTTAATGTTATTAAAACAGCTTGAAAAAGATATTTTTCAACCACCATTTGAGAAACTGGTAGGTGACTTAAAAGGAAAATATTCAAGACACCTTAATATTCAACATAGATTAGTTTATCGTCTTGATAAGACAGCTAAAATTTTTAAAATATTAAAGGCTTATGAACATTATTAACTGATGATCAATCACTTTTTATAATTTTTCTATATTCTCGTGAACTAATTAATTCAGGTTCTATTTCACATCTTCTGATAAAATCTTGTATTTTACTAACTGAATCCTCTAATTCTATAATCTGTTGAGGTAAATCTGAAGAATTAGAACCCCCGAATCTTAATTGATTTTCACAGGCAAGTATTTTAATTTGTTTTTGTGTCTTAATAGCTCGTAGAGTTTTTAACTTTCGTTTTAATTCAATTAATTCTGGGCTTAAAATTCTATAGTTTCTAGTATCAATTAATTGATCGTAATCTGCAAAAAGTGATATATATTCAACCCCGCCTCCTTGTTGTTTTAACTTATCTTGAAAATCCGTAAAATCTTTGATCAGTTGTTCAATAGTAAAAACTGTATTGCCCACTGAAACTCCTCTCCTGAAACAGGAAATTGTTGTTTTAGTATTTTTAAAGTATTCCTTAGTTTCGCCTTCCCAATTAAATCCAACTCCTCCTCCTATACCCGCAAATATTGATTGCAAAAAACTTATTATTGCAAAGGCGTTTTGTTCTTGTTTACTTTTCTCAGCGTATTCAATCTCTATGAGTGCTGTGTATTCAGAGCCTGTTCTAAAACCAACAATAAATTCATCGCCGTATATTCTTCTAAATTCATGAAGATTGTGTCTTTTATCATGTAAAAATTCGATTGCTTCTTGAGAAAGTTTAGGCTTCTTAATACGATAACTTCCTCCTGTAAATTGATAATCTAAAAAAAGATAAATACTATTTTGATTAATATTTGATTTTTTAAAGTATTGTGCTTTTGCTTCTCCTTGTAATAAACAAGGGCAATGTCCCACTAAAATAGGTGTTATTCCAGATACTGAAATAGAAGTATTCAACATATTACCTAATGCCTGTTCAGTTTCTATTTGTTGAAAAACAAATGTATCTTTTGGCAAAAAATTTTTATCTATTAATTCATCTCTATTTATATTGTCTAAGTCTATAGCACTGTTGGGAAGTAATATCTCCTTAAAAGAGTCAAATCCACTACCTAAACGTTCTCCTTGATTTCGATACTCTCTTTCTATAGTCATAAAATTCTAATTTGATTTTCTGTAAAAGTTTTTTTAGTTAAACCTTAAAAGTATAAAAAATTAACCCGTGAAAATTTGTCTAATAGCAAATATTAGTTTTTTAAATTGTTTTCCAATCCATCCCATAAACCTTCCAAAACCCTCTCCTTTGTCTTCAGGAAGTCTAATTATGTGGTGATAATCGTCTGCGTCCAACATACTGTTTTTTTCGGGTCCTAATTGTTTAGAATATTCACTGTGATACCATTCGTCTAATTTTTTATATTCTTTAATAGTTAATTTTTTATCTTCTGGTGAATTTCCTTCTGGTATAGTTGTCAACCATTTCAAATTACGCATAGTAACAATTATCTTTCTGTAACCTACTTTATAGGATTGATTGTATTGAGCTAGAGTCATTAGTTTAGTATAGTTAAGCAAATTAAATTCATTATTTTCCTCCCAAGTAAATTCAATAGATTCCCATATATTATGTAAAAATTCATGTCGCTCTCCTTTGATTCTAATAGTGTAAGGAGTATAATAAAACACTTGTAAAGCCCTAACTCGAAGAAGGATAAATCCTTTAAAAATTCCATTTATAAGACTACCAATAGAAGCAATAAAAATATATAAAGTATGTCCTATTTCTTTAACCAAATTAGGTAAGAAATTTTTCAGTAATTCCTTGATCAGGCGGGATAGATTTTTTAATTTCGCTTTTATATTTCCATCTGTGGCTTTTCTATCCAGTGAAACGCCGAATATTAAAGAAATAATGTCAATAAAACTTGCGATACATAGTGCAACAATAGCTTCAGGGTTTCTATTAAAAACCTTTTCAACGGGAATTAAAAAATAGCCAAATTCAGAATATTCCAAATCTTGTTTTAATTTTTTTAATATTTCATCATTTAATTTTGTTGTTGAATAATTTTCACTAACCTTTTTTCCTGTTACGCTTTCATAAACTTGTTTTCTGATTTCATCGGTTAGAAGTGATAAAGGTTCTATTGCCTTATTTTTATCAACATTTTCTATTTTCTTATCATCTTGATCATCTGGTAATGATTTTTTAATCTTTTCAATTTGAGCCAGATCTGTATTCTCTTCGTTTATTTTCTCTATTTCTCTAGTTTGTTTTTTGTATTCGGGGTCTTCTCCTCTAGGTAGTTTCGGAGCATTTGGGTTATTAGGAGGTGTAACTTCTTCCCTTTTACGTTTGTCTCGATCATTTATTAAATTGTTCCTCTTTTTTAATATACTTGTTTTCTCTTGATAAATCTTAGAACTGTTAACAGCTTTGGTTACTGAATTATACAATTTTATTTCTTCAGAGTTCTTTCTTATATCTACAAGAGAGCTATAAATGATAAAAAAGCTAGTGTAAATACTAGCAACCGTTAGAAGAATAAGTAAACTTCTCCTGTAAAAAGACGATTGAATTTCTTGTCTTCCAAAAAAAAACAGGAATAAAAGTAACCCTTGTATAATTGTTCCTAGCAGCAAAGATGCGCGAATCGTTATCGGCCACTCTACTAAATTTAATTCTGGTAATATTATTTCTGCTCCTGCCACACTTGTTGACCAACTGAGGGCTTGAAGTGCTAAGATAATAATTATAGTTATTCTTTTTCCTAGCATTTCGGGATCATCTCACCTTTGCAATAAACAATTGTACTTAAATGCGAAATGCTTAGATAGCAAGCCTTTTCGGGAGTTCATAGATTTTTAACGGTTCTCTAAATTGTGTGATTCAAACCAGAATCGTTACTACAAAAGCCTTCTTCCCATTCTGAGCATTTATACTCATTACATAATTGGGATGCTCCCAGCATTTCTCTCGTTCTTCTTAATGCTTTTCTCCTTCAAGTGAAGACATTTATTTAACCCCCCGAATACTTAATACCTACTTGGCTCAAAATTTGAGCTACTTTAGTAGCGTTATAACTAGGGACTTCTATCACATCACCTGAAACTGAAGCATTTGAACCTAACTCACTTATCACTTTTGCCTTAGCCTCCGATTTTTGCGAGTCTAAAGCATATTTATCGAGAACAAATTTAGGCATATCAACCCTTTTAATCAATTATTTAAATCCCAAAATCTTAACCTTGTAGTTGTTTTTGGTATTCTTCTGTCAGCTTAACAAAGGTTTTTTTGAACCGCCACTAGATTTGACCTGATGCTTTGTAAAGAAATGTTAAGACAATGCCAGAAATGACTTGATCTTGTTTTACAATGACTGAACTATAATATAGGTAACAATTTATTCACTTTCACACCATGAAGGATAGTTTACACTTGTTGCGTTTTATCGAAGATTTATTGATAGAGGAAGATGGGCAAAGTCTTAGCGATATTCAGCGGCACATTATTGAAGAGTTATTAAACGGCAAAACCTATAAAGAAATTGCAGATAGTTATGGTTATGATGAGAAACATATTGGCGATGTGAGTAGAAATAAAATATTTAAGGTTTTATCTAAGCAATTAGGATTAGAAGAAAAAGAGCTTAATAAGTCTAATTTTCGTTGGACTATCGAAAAAGCAGTTAATTCTCAACTTTTTTTTACGTTACACAAAAATATTAATTATTGTGTAAAGTCTCCTCAACCTGACACCACTAAACCAATTGAAAATAAAGAAAAATCTCCATCAGAAACATCATATCATGATTTAAGTTTAGCTCCAAAGATAAATCGTAATTTCTGCGATCGCATTTCAGAATTAGAAATCTTAACACAGAGAATATTAATTGAGAAAAGGCCTTTAATTTCCGTATCAGGATTGAGTGGAATTGGAAAAACTACCTTAGTTAGACATTTTGTAGAATTAAATTTAGAAAAATTTGAAGTAATTATTTGGCAAAATCTAAAAATATTCAATTGTTTAGACACAATTATTACTGATATTTTCACTAAAATTAATACGGATTTTATCTTAAATGATCACGATAAATTGACTCTGTTTTTAAAGTTATTGCAACGGAAAAAGTGTTTAATTATTTTTGACAATGTACAGGAATTATTTAGCGAGGGTGAATTAGCAGGGCAATATCAAACTAAACATAAAAAGTATCAGGAATTCTTTTCAATAATTACTAACGAAATTGAACATCAAAGTAGTTTAATTTTAATTAGTCAAGAGCGATGTTCAGAAATGTATTATTCAGATGAAAAATTAGATTTACTTGAATTACAAGGTTTAAATAATCGGGCAATCCTCAATAATTTAGGTTCTGAAGATGAAGAAAGCTGGTTAAAAGTAGTTCAGTTATACGAAAGAAATTTATTTTATTTTAAAGATATTGCTGTTTTAATTCAAGATGTTTATCATGGTTGTGTCGGTGAGTTTTTACAAGAGGAAAATATTGTTATTACAGCAAAAATAAAGGAAAGTTTGACTACAATAATTAAGAGATTATCGCCCATTGAAAAACAAATTATTCAATCCTTAATCAACCTAAAAAAAGATTGTTCAAGAAATGAATTAAAATTAAGTTTAGATTTATCAGCGGATGACTTGATTAAAGGGTTACAATCTTTACAAAAAAGATATTTGTTAACTAAAATTGAAGAATCAGAAATCTTATTTAATTTATCTCCTGTGTTTAAAAAATATATCAAAGATACAGGTATCTAAATAAGTGGCGGTTATCATAATTTTTTACCTCATGAACTTTGCACTGTACGGTGTTAGAGGTATCATGCAGATTCAGTTAGAGTATTATTTGTTATTAGCGGCGGCTTTATTTTGTATCGGAATTTACGGTTTAGTCACCAGTCGCAATGCTGTCAGGGTTTTAATGTCGATCGAATTGATGCTCAATTCTGTTAACATTAACTTAATGGGTTTTTCCAACTATCTTGACCCCGCTAATATCCGAGGCCAAATTTTTACTATTTTCGTGATTACCGTAGCGGCAGACGAGGCAGCCGTGGGTTTAGCGATTATCCTGACTATCTATCGTAACCGCGACACGATCGATATGGAACAGTTTAACCTGCTCAAATGGTAAGCTTTTAAATATTTACCCCCCCCTCTCCCTTTTTTGGGGAGAGTTTTTTTTGGCCAATTTTTCCCTGTTAACGGGGATAAATCTCGGTGACAACTCGATCGGGGGAGCTACTGGTAACAACAATGTTATTATCTTCTAAAGTGCCGATCGCTTTATCGCCGGTGAGATTAAATTTTGGTTCCTGTTGTTCATAGATAATATTCCCCTCGGCCTCGACAATTTTTTCCGACATTTTCCAAGTTAAGATCTGACTATACAATTGCGCCCCAGTTTTCTGATTAATCCCCTTAACCCCATCCTTGAGATAAGCGATGCGATTGCCTAATTCCACCACCACACGATTACCAGTAATAGTGATTTGATCTTGATATTGAAAAATTTCCGTGGGGCGATCGGACGTTAGGGTACGATTTTGATAGTTCCAAATTGCCTGAGAACCAGAAATCTGTAAAGGTGGTTCTAAAGAGCGATATTCGAGGTTTTCTTGCAGGATAACCTGATTATTTTTTCTTTCCCAACGACCGCCGATAGCAGTCAGGCGATCGATAATAGTTTTATCAATATAGCGATCAAAAGCGACTTTTTGATCGGTACTAATGACCTGTTGCGGAATTTCCCAGTACAGGCGCTCGGTTTGCAGGACGACACGAGATTCCTTGGCGGTGGCCACCACTTGACCTTGTAATTCTAGTTTTTCTTGGCGCGTGTCGTAGCGTCCTTGGCGCGCCTTAGCTTCTAGTTGTAGATGACTACCTTTGATCCCTTTGGAGGAGATTAAAATACCCTCCTTAGGTAGCCAACGCAATTCCGGCGCGTTAATAATGGCCTTATTGCGGGGATCTACAGCCACAATATTATCTTTGAGGAGAATTTCCTGGCCTTCCTTGTAAACTTCACCGCGGTCAGCACTAACCTGTAAAACTACTTTCCCCTCTTGATAGATATTACCCTTGATATTTTCCAGACGGGCGATTTTTTGGTCTTGGGTGTAGGTAGCTTTTTTGACCTGAATTTTCCAGAGGGGTTGTCCGGAGGGGTTAGCCTGTTCTAAGGTGGCATTATTGAGAATTAAGCGGCCAGTTTCCTCAATTTTAGGCGATTCTGTCGGCGAAATTTTCGGCGGATCGGGAGGTTGACAGGCTGTTAATCCCAGCAAACCGATGAGGAGGGCAGCCCCGCGCCCAATTGATAGTTTTAATTGTAACCGCTGCCTCAATTTTGATCGCTCCGCTGCTATTTTCTCTCCTCCCAGTGTAGGGTAAGGGGTCGCCCCTTGACCGGTTGAAAGTAGTTCACTCGCTAGTTTTGCTAGGAAAAACCCCCGGTTGAACGGTGAGAGTTTGTTGTTTACCCCTGCGGTTAATCTCGATTTCCAGATTACCACCGATCGCACTGGTTTCCACACCTTGCTGCACATCCGAAGCGGTTTTAACGGGGTTTCCTGCCACAGTTTCGATGATATCACCCGGTTGCATCCCGGCTTTTTGGGCGGGGGAATTTTCCACCACTCGCAGGACGATTACCCCTTCATTTTGGTCAATATTAAAGTTTAATTCTTTAGTTTCGTTCAATTGCTGCCGTAATTCTGGGGTTAGCGTCACCATCTGGATACCGATGTAGGGATGTTCCGCTTTACCCTTGCTAGATAGCTGTCCCGCCACTTTTTGGGCGGTTTCGATGGGAATAGCAAACCCTAAACCCTGGGCATCGGCCCGAATTGCCGTATTAATGCCGATAACTTCCCCCTTGGCGTTCAGCAACGGGCCGCCAGAATTGCCGGGGTTAATAGCGGCATCGGTTTGGATAAAACGAACCCGTTTATCGGGAACCCCCACTTCGCTGCTAGTCCGGCCCAAGGCACTAATAATGCCCACTGTCACCGTATTATCTAAGCCTAGGGGATTGCCAATTGCGATCGCCCACTCTCCGGGGGTTAAAGTTTCGGCCTTGCCAAAAGTCACCGTCGGTAAATTTTCCGCCTCGATTTTCACCAGGGCCACATCGGTCATATTGTCAACCCCCAGGACTTTACCCTGATAGATTTGACCGTTTTTCAAAGTCACTTTTACTTGGGTTGTCCCTTCCACCACATGGGCATTAGTCAAAAGTAGTCCATCTGTACTAATGATAAACCCAGAACCGGTTCCCCGTTCCAAATGCTCCTTGGGAATCGGCACTTCATTACCAAAAAAGCGCCGAAAAAAGGGCTGTTTAAATTCTTCGGGAATTTGGTCGGCCACTTCCCGGGCCGAGTCAATCCGCACCACCGCCGGCCCGACTTTCTGCACGGCCTGGGCGATAAAATTAACATTACCGTCGGTTTGGGGAATAACAGGGAGAGAGAGGGAAGCGGGGAGGATTGCCGGCGGTTTATTTACCTCTAGGGGCGCTTTTCTGATTAAATACTGATTTCCTAGCACACCCACAGTACCACCTAGGGCGATTAATCCCAGTGAAATCCCCAATCTTGTCAATAAACCCATAAGCTCTAGCCCTAAAATGTCGTGTGCGGTAGAATCGGCCCCAAACTTACCTATATTATAGGCTGTCTTTTTTGTCAGTAGAAAAGAATCAATGGGAACTTACCCCGTTTACGGGTCTTCTTTTAGGGGTAAAATCACGAAACAGCTATAAGAATCTCACTTCATGCAATTGTTTGATCGTATCCGTTTAGGGATAGCCGTAGCGGTGGCTAAAACCGTTACTGCTGTGGTTAAAGGACTCCGTTTAGGGGCCGCCAGCGTCTTGCCGGGGGAAATTGCCCGTCGTCTCCATCCCCGTTTGTTACCGCTACTTTGTGGGCAAGTCCGACGGGGGGTAATTTTGGTGGTTGGCACGAATGGAAAAACTACCACTTCCCTACTGCTAAGAACTATTCTAGAGCGTCAGGGGGCAAAAGTCACCCATAATACCACTGGGGCAAATTTAATTAATGGTTTAATCACTGCTTTATTAGCCGATGCCAATTTATTCGGCACTTTAAAAGCTGATTATGCCATTTTAGAAGTGGATGAAAATATTCTCCCTTTGGTTTTAAAAGATTGTCGTCCTCGCGCTATTTTAGCTCTTAATTTGTTTCGCGATCAACTCGATCGCTATGGGGAAGTGGATACGATTAGTCGCCGTTGGCAAGGGGCCATATCTCCCCTACCCACCGATACTTTAGTGATTCTCAATGCTGATGATCCGACTCTTTCCCATTTGGGTCAACAACTGCCTCAAAGAGTTGTATATTTTGGCTTAAGTGAACCAGAATTATATCTAGAAGAAATTCCCCACGCTGTCGATTCTATTTACTGCCCTAAATGTGGTGCTTCTTTGGATTATCGCGGGGTTTATCTCTCCCATTTAGGGGATTTTAGTTGTCCTAGTTGTGGCTTTAAAAAGAGTAATCCTGCTTTTCATAGTCACGATTGGCCGCAGATTTTAATCGGTGTTTATAATAAATATAATACTTTAGCGGCGGGTTTAGTAGCCCAGGAATTGGGGATTAAAGATCGAGAAATTTTTGAGACAGTTCAGGGTTTTAAAGCGGCTTTTGGTCGAGCGGAAGAATTAGAAATTGAGGGTAAAAAAGTTAGGATTTTACTGTCTAAAAATCCCGTGGGTATGAATGAAACAATTCGCGCAGTGGCTGATATTTTACAGAAAGAAAAGTCTTCTACTACTCTCTTAGTTCTCAATGATCGCATCCCCGACGGGACGGATGTTTCTTGGATTTGGGATGTGGATACGGAAAAATTAACCCGTTTGGGAACAACTTTAGTGGTAACAGGCGATCGACTTTATGACATGGCCTTGCGCTTACAATATAGTCAGGATAGTCTCGCTTATCCGGTTAATTTAATTGTTGAATCCGAGCTAAAAAAAGCGATCCAAATTGCCCTTAATAACACCAAAAATGAGGAAACTTTACATATTTTACCCACCTATTCTGCTATGTTAGAAGTACGAGAGATTCTCACAGGTCGAAAGATTTTGTAGAAATAAAAGGGGGACATAAGCGCAAGCTTACATTAGCTTTCTTTTTTTGTGAGATGCTTACACGCAGTTGTTCAGATATTTGTAATAATTTTTGATATTTCTACAAACTTGAGATGCAGCCTGTCTCTTATCCCCCATTCCCTAATCCCCTAATCCCCTAAGAAATTATGCAAGAACTAGAACTAAAAATCGGCTGGTTATATCCTACCTTAATGAGTACCTACGGCGATCGAGGTAATGTTATTACTATCCAAAGAAGATGTCAATGGCGTGATATTGCTGTGACAATTATTCCCCTAGATGCTCAAACAGAAGCCGAGACATTTTATCAAGTAGATATAATTGTTGGGGGTGGAGCGCAGGATCGGCAACAGGAGATCGTTATGCGGGATTTACAGGGGAAAAAAGCAGCGGCGATGAAAGAACAATTATCGGCAGGAATACCGGGAGTTTTTACCTGTGGTTCCCCACAATTATTAGGACATTATTATGAACCAGCTTTCGGTCAAAGAATCGAAGGATTGGGATTATTAGACCTAGTAAGTAAACATCCTGGACCCAATGCAAAACGCTGTATCGGTAACGTGGTTTTTGAAATTACTGCCTCCCCCTTAGCGGAGGAAATTAAAGCTATGACTGGGGAAAAACCGCTAGTAATTGGTTTTGAAAATCACGGGGGTCGTACCTATTTACAAACCGTTTCTCCCTTAGGAAAGGTGATTACCGGTTACGGAAATAACGGAGAGGACGGTTATGAAGGGGCATTTTACCACAATGCGATCGCTACCTATGCCCACGGTCCCCTACTACCCAAAAATCCCTTTTTAGCCGATTGGTTAATCCAAAAAGCTTTAGAACAAAAGTATCAAAAACCGATTTTTTTAACAAAACTTGATGATTCTCTGGCCCTGAAAGCACGATTTGCCATGTTTGAACGACTAGAACTAACCGGCGTGACCAATAAAGCCTAAACTGGTCATATACACTTATGGCAGGAGATAGTCAAACTAGCCATTAAGAATTTTAATTCTGGCAGCTTATGAAATTATGACTGGAAAAATTATCGATCGTCAAACGGCGGGGTTTCTCGTCCTCATCATCCCCCTAGCGGTGCTAATCATCCTTGTTTTTACCGCTTGGCCATTGATCCTACTTGTCTTCCTCTTAACTCTGGCAGTCAAGGTGTGGCAAGACTATCGCTGGTCAAAATTATCGACGGTGATTAACCCCTATTTCAATCAACTTTTACAGGACAATCAAGGTTGTCTCACCCCGATTGACCTATCGGCAAAAGCCAATCTCACGGCCAAATTAGCCAGACAATTTTTAGACAGAAAAGCTGAGGAATTTGGGGCGCAAAAAAAAGCTGTAGGCGATAAGGGTATGGCCTATTACTTTATCACCGCCAGTACCTTGGGTAGTATTTTTGATGAGAGTGACCCCTCTTTAGAAGAAATAGAGGAAAAACAAGTTCCTGCGATTACTGCCTCGAGATCTCCCCTGACCAATTTAGAGCCATCGCAGGAGGCTAAATCCCCCCTGATTGTCGCCGAAAAAAGCGAAAATTCTGTCCCGGAGGTTCCTGTTATTTCCTCCTCCCAATCTCTGACTAATTTAGGTAAATTATTTGAGGAAAAAGAGGAAGAAAATACCGCAGCAATCTCTGTTCAAGAAACGGTAATTCAAGAACCGGAGGAGATAATTAATCCTAGTTTAAACAGTTCTGCCAGTTCTTTGTTCCAGTCAGAATCAGAAGTTAGGGAAGAATCCCTAACCTCTGTATCTGAAACCATCTCATCGATGAGTTTGGCGGATTTGGCTAAACGTTTAGGAGTTACTCCGGCCGTTTTGGGTAGAAACAAGAAAAATAAATCCGAAACAGAATTCGCCGATTGGAGTCGCATCAGAGATCCCGATGGTATTGCTTGGAAATTTGACGCAAAAAACTCCCTATTTATGGCCAACTGATAGATAAATTTGTTTGGTTTTCTAGACAGGCTCCCTGCCTGTCTTTTTTGGCTCTAAGATAAGGGGGGATCAACACCCCCCTTATCAAGGGTAGGGTTGATTCATGAATCAACCCTACTATGAACCAAACCTAGGAACAGGGGGGATCAACACCCCCCTTATCAAGGGGGGATTAAGGGGGGATCAACACCCCCTTATCAAGGGGGGATTAAGGGGGGATCAAAGGAACGCTGATTCCCGACAAGATGAGTGATTGACTTTCCTGCTTTCATCCCAAAATAGTTGTGCTAGAATGGCGAAAAATTCCCCCGATTGATAATTATGTTAGCCGAATTAGCCGCCGCCGAAATCGCTAAAATCGCCTTTGAAGCTGTTATCGGTAAATTAACGGAAGCAGCCATGGATAAAGGTGTAGAATTGTGGCAAAAAATTAAGCAAAAGTTACAAAAGGAACCCACCGCAGCCAAGGTTTTAGCGGCAGCCGAACAAACCAAATCCGAGGCAATGATTGAACAGCAAGTGGTTCCTTTTTTACAGGTAGAAATGCTCAAAGACCCCAATTTTGCCCAAGAAATCCAAACCCTAGCACAACAAATTATGATAATTAATCAGAATCAAACAGAAAGGAAAACTCAAATTGGTACACAAATAAACAAAGATATTAAACAACAATTGAACATTCAAGAAGTTAAGGGTGATTTAAATCTAGGAATCCTTCCTGAATGACTGGCGGATCTGCACGCAACAGCAGACGCAATAGAAAATAATCGCAGTAGTCAAAGGAGTATTTTCAAGGGAGGAAATGCTCGAAAAAGTCTCGTCCATTGGCAGGGAAGGAAGGAGGAAATCACCCAAATTAAGCAGTGGTTTACTGATCAAAATGTTGCGATGATTGGCATCAAAGGAGTTGGAGGAATTGGAAAATCTACCCTAGCCAGTAAAATTTTTGAGGAGAAAATTACCCTCGATCCTTCCCTAGGGGACGATGAAGATTTATTCCCAAAACGCTTTTGGTGGGAAGCGGGAAATCTGGGGGGATTTAGTGGTTTAGCTCGCCAACTCCTGACGGAATTTGGTTATCCCGTCCCCGAAAAAGAAATAGATTTACAGGAAGCTTTAATCAGACAATTGCAACGCCATCGCCACCTAATTATTATCGATAATCTAGAGAGTTTATTAGGGGAAGATGGTTCTTGGAATAATGAATTTTATCAGCAGTTTTTCACTGCTTGGATAGAAAAAGGTGACACCAGCAAAATTATAGTCACCACCAGAGAAAAGCCAAAAACTAGGGGTTTTAACCGTTGGATTGAGCTAAAAGGTTTGAAACCTCCTGAAGGGGCGCAATTGTTAGCGGAATCGCAAATAACAGGGGATCTAGAGAACTTTTCTCGACGGGTGGATGGTCATCCATTACTCCTGCGATTGGTGGCGGATTTAATCTTAGCAGAATTTCCGCAAAACCCCAGTTTAGAAAGGTTAGCGGATTTAGGATTAGGAAATTTATCGCAACTTTTGAGCGATCCGCAGGTGGTGGGGAGCCATCGTCAAGAGACAGTGGGAATTGCTTTAGTTTTAGATGCTAGTTTTCAGCGACTTAGCCAAAGACAGCAGGAATTATTCACTAAAACCAGCATTTATCGCCGAGAATTTGATTCTCCGGCAGCCAAAGCGGTGATGGATAATTACCCGGAGATCGCACTGTCCGAGATCACGGCAGATCTGCGAGAATTACAGCGACGATCATTATTAGAAGAAAAAGAGGAAAATCGCCAGCGAATTTTTAGTTTTCAGCCTTTAGTTTGGGAATATGCACAATACAAAGCCGGCGATCAAAGGGAATTACACCAAAAAGCGATCGCCTATTATCTTTCTATTGCTCAACCCGACTCCTGGGAAATCCTCAACGATGTGCAACCTTACCTAGAAATTTTCTATCATCGCTATCAGTTAACCGAGTACGACAATGCTTTTGATATTCTCCGTGCTATCGATGATTTTCTCACCCGACGGGGGTATTATCAAACCCTAGCGGATTATTACCTTGAATTAGTCACTGTTTACCAACAACAGGAGGAGCAAACCAACTGGAAATATACCGCATCCCTCACCAGTTTAGGCAATGTTTACTATTCCCTAGGAGAATACCAAAAAGCGATCGAGTTTCATCAACAGTCCTTAGCAATCTTTCGGGAAATCGGTGATCGGGGGGGTGAAGCGGCATCCTACAATAATTTAGGCAATGTTTACGATTCCCTAGGAGAATACCAAAAAGCGATCGAGTTTTGTCAACAGTCCTTAGCAATCACACGGGAAATCGGTGATCGGGGGGGTGAAGCGGCATCCTACAATAATTTAGGCAATGTTTACAATTCCCTAGGAGAATACCAAAAAGCGATCGAGTTTCATCAACAGTCCTTAGAAATCACACGGGAAATCGGTGATCGGAGGGGTGAAGCGTCTTCCTACATGGGTTTAGGTAATGTTTACCAATCCCTAGGAGAATACCAAAAAGTGATCGAGTTTTATCAACAGTCTTTAGCAATCCTTCGGGAAATCGGTCATCGGGAGGGTGAAGCGTCTTCCTACAATAATTTAGGCACTGTTTACTGTTCCCTAGGAGAATACCAAAAAGCGATCGAGTTTCATCAACAATCCTTAGCAATCTTTCGGGAAATCGGTCATCGGGGGGGTGAAGCGAATTCCTACGGTAATTTAGGCGCTGTTTACTATTACCTAGGAGAATACCCAAAAGCGATCGAGTTTTATCAACAGTCCTTAGAAATCACACGGGAAATCGGTGATCTAGGGGGTGAAGCGAATTCCTACGGTAATTTAGGCAATGTTTGCCAATCCCTAGGAGAATACCAAAAAGCGATCGAGTTTTATCAACAGTCCTTAGCAATCACACGGGAAATCGGTGATCGGGGGGTTGAAGCACAATCTTGGTTTAATCTGGGAGTTACCTACTATAAACTCAAACGTATATCGGAAGCGAAAGAAGCATTTCTTCAGTCGCGGGAATTATATCAAGCATTGGGGTTAGCAGGATATGTTCAAAAGTGCGATGATGAAATTCGGCAATTAGAAACCCAAAAATATCCCTTAATCGTTGCTTTCTTTCTGGGGGTGGTTATGTTTCCTTTAGTTTTAATTGGGGGGATAATAGTGGCATTGTGGCGATTGTTAAAAAGATGGTTGAGGAAAGCATAATTAGGGGTAGGATGGGTTAAATATCCCTTATTTTTAACCTGAGTTTCACATCTGCTAATTTCCCCTCATAACTACCCTAAAGTGAGAAATTATAGTAATATTTCTAAGGATTGCCAGAAAAGAAAGAGCGCCACGCTGCTGTGCCGATCGCTCCTCCCTAAAAGGATAATTAACGTCCAAACTTGATTTTTTTGGGTTCCTTCCAGCTTTTCTAGTCTTCTATCCATCCCATCGACTTTCTCAGTTAGTGGCTCTTCTAGGTTCTGTGTGATAAGTTTAATTGACATAGGATCGATCGATCTTTGTGTCCTTTGTGTCTTTGTGGTTCGTTCCACCCCCTCGCTAGGAGAAATGTATCTTAGAATACATTTTACCCACCAAAGCTGGGAGAGCCAGTTAGTTTTGTCTGTCCTACCTCTAGCTTAGTTAGCCGTTCGTCAATTTTATCAAATTTCTGGTTAAAATCCTTTTGTAGGCTATCAAATTTCTGGTTAACATCCTGTTGGAAGGTATCGATTTTTTGGTTAACTTCCTTGATGCTGTCTTTGATTTCCTTGAGGACAGATTCAAGACTATAAGTAACGGTTTCGTTAGACATTTTGGTAAAATCCCTGGGAGTAATGATAGTACAATAATTTTATTTTAATCCTAAATCCGGTTATTAAAAACTGATTATTTATTCTCCGTATAATACTAAATCTGGTTATTAAAAACTGATTATTTATTTCTCCTTTTGCCTTTTGCATGAGTAGAAAACGGGTTTCTCGGAGAAACCCGTTTTCTGTGGGTTACTCAAAGGATTGGGATTGAGCCGTGCTTTTATGATCAATCATAAACAAAACCCCCCACCAATGGGCGAGGGGTTTTTTAGTTACCTAATTCAAGGTTTAGCCGAACTTGCCGGCAGTGGAAGCGATCAAGAAGGCGGCGTAGGTGAAGATATAGCCAACGGTGAAGTGAGCTAAACCAACCAAACGAGCCTGAACGATCGAGAGAGCCACGGGTTTGTCTTTCCAACGAACGAGGTTCGCCAGAGGAGTGCGTTCGTGGGCCCAAACGATAGTTTCGATCAACTCTTGCCAGTAACCACGCCAAGAGATCAGGAACATGAAACCGGTTGCCCAAACGAGGTGTCCAAAGAGGAACATCCAGGCCCAGACAGAAAGGTTGTTAACACCGTAGGGGTTGTAACCGTTGATTAACTGAGCCGAGTTAGCCCAGAGGTAATCGCGGAACCAGCCCATCAGGTAGGTGGAGTTTTCGTTAAACTGAGCCACGTTACCCGACCAGACACCGAGGTGTTTCCAGTGCCAGTAGAAGGTTAACCAACCCAAGGTGTTCAACATCCAGAACATGGCTAGGTAGAAGGAATCCCAAGCAGAGATGTCGCAAGTACCGCCACGGCCGGGACCGTCGCAAGGGAAGGAATACCCGAAGTCTTTTTTATCGGGCATTAATTTGGAACCACGAGCGTCTAAAGCACCTTTAACCAGGATTAGAACGGTGGTGTGTAAACCAAGAGCGATCGCATGGTGAACGAGGAAGTCGCCAGGACCGATGGTTAAGAAGAGGGAGTTAGTGCCGCTATTGATCGCGTCTAGCCAACCGGGTAACCAAACATCACCGTAGTTAGGATAGGCGGTGTAAGCGATACTATCGGGGTTAGACAACAGTACGTTCATGCCGTACAGGGTTTTACCCGAAGCTGCTTGCACGAATTGAGCGAACACAGGTTCGATCAAGATTTGTTTTTCGGGAGTACCGAAAGCGACGACCACATCGTTATGAACGTAGAGGCCGAGGGTGTGGAAACCTAAGAAAAGGGAAACCCAGCTTAGGTGAGAGATGATCGCTTCTTTATGCTCCAGCATCCGCGCTAGGACGTTATCTTTGTTCGCTTCGGGATCATAGTCACGCACGAAGAAGATAGCACCGTGAGCGAAAGCACCCACCGCTAGGAAACCAGCGATGTATTGGTGGTGGGTATAAAGAGCCGCTTGGGTAGTGTAGTCCTTAGCGATAAAGGCATAAGGGGGTAGCGCGTACATATGCTGCGCCACCAGAGAGGTGATCACGCCTAAAGAAGCGAGAGCCAAACCGAGTTGGAAGTGGAGAGAGTTGTTAACCGTGTCATAAAGATTTTTGTGACCGGCTCCTAACTTACCACTGGGGGGTCTGTGGGCATTGAGGATGTCCTTGATGCTGTGACCGATGCCCCAGTTGGTGCGGTACATATGACCAGCCACAATGAAGATCACAGCGATCGCCAAGTGGTGGTGAGCCATATCGGTTAACCAGAGGGACTCGGTTTGGGGATGGAAACCACCTAAGAAGGTGAGGATCGCAGTTCCCGCGCCTTGGGCAGTACCGAAAATGTGGTTAGCAGTGTCGGGGTTTTCCGCATACACACCCCAGTCACCGGTGAAGAAGGGTAGTAAACCCGCCGGGTGGGGGGGAGTGGAGAGGAAGTTGTCCCAACCAACGTGCTGACCGCGGGATTCGGGGATAGCAACGTGAACGAGGTGTCCGGTCCAAGCCAGAGAGCTAACACCGAACAGAGCGGCGAGGTGGTGGTTCAGGCGAGATTCAGCGTTTTTGAACCAAGCGAGGCTAGGACGGAACTTAGGTTGTAAGTGTAACCAGCCAGCAAAGAGGAAAATCGCCGAGAGAATCAGCAGGAACACCGCACCTTGGTATAGGTCTTGGTTGGAGGTCATACCGATGGTGTAGAACCAGTGGTAAACCCCGGAATAGGCGATGTTAACCGGATTAGAAGCGCCAGCTTGGGTGAAGGCATCTACCGCGCCTTTACCGAACTGGGGATCCCAAATCGCGTGGGCGATGGGACGGATATTTAAGGGATCTTTGATCCACTGCTCGAAGTTGCCTTGCCAAGCGACGTGGAATATAGTACCGGAAGTCCACAGGAAAATGATTGCAATGTGGCCGAAGTGCGACGCGAAAATCTTTTGGTAGAGATTCTCTTCCGTCATGCCATCATGACTTTCAAAATCGTGGGCTGTGGCGATCCCGTACCAAATCCGACGGGTGGTCGGATCTTGGGCTAGATCTTGGCTAAATTTAGGGAATTTAGTTGCCATAGCTGTTTAGGAAATTCTCCTCTCTAAATAACTGAGGCTCTTACACGAGTGCTGGTTATTTCCTTTTTTAAATTCACCCACTGTAATAGGAAACGCTTACAGTGGTATCGGTCAATCGACGCTGGTTCAGCCTAGTCTTGCCAATCCCCGGGGGACTGGCAAGCCCTTATAGGCAAGTTTAGCCAATCGAGAGACTTCTGGCCAAGAAGAATGCCCAAGTGGTGACAATACCGCCTAAGAGGTAGTGAGCCACACCAACGGCACGACCTTGAATGATGCTCAGGGCGCGAGGTTGGATAGCGGGGGCAACTCTTAACTTGTTGTGCGCCCAGACGATCGACTCGATTAATTCTTGCCAGTAGCCGCGACCACTGAACAGGAACATCAAGCTAAACGCGAAGACGAAGTGACCGGCTAGGAACATGATTCCGTAGGCAGACAGGGCAGAGCCATAGGAGTTAATCACTTGAGCTGCTTGCGCCCAGAGGAAATCGCGTAACCAACCGTTGATGGTGATGGCACTTTGGGCGAAGTTACCGAGGGTAACGTGGGTGACAGTGCCATCGGGGGCGACGGTTCCCCAGACATCGGACTGCATTTTCCAGCTAAAGTGGAAGATTACGACCGAGAGGGAGTTGTACATCCAGAACAGGCCGAGGAAGACGTGATCCCAACCCGAAACTTGGCAGGTACCGCCGCGACCGGGACCATCGCAGGGGAAACGGAAACCGAGATTCGCTTTATCGGGAATCAGACGGGAACCGCGAGCGTAGAGAACCCCTTTGAGGAGAATCAACACGGTGACATGGATGGTGAAGGCGTGGATGTGATGCACGAGGAAATCGGCAGTACCGAGAGTGATCGGCATCATGGCCACTTTGCCACCCACTGCTACTACGTCGCCACCGAAAGCATAACTAGCGGTAGTGAGAGCGTTAGGAGCGGTGTTGCCGGGGGCTAGGGTGTGGAGACTTTGTACCCATTGGGCAAAGATGGGTTGTAGTTGAATTCCCGTATCCGAGAACATATCTTGGGGACGACCAAAAGCCCGCATGGTGTCGTTGTGAATGTATAAACCGAAGCTATGGAAGCCGAGGAAAATACATACCCAGTTCAGGTGGGAGATAATTGCGTCGCGATGACGGATCACCCGATCGAGCAGGTTATCGACGTTTTTGGCCGGATCGTAGTCGCGTACCATGAAGATCGCTCCGTGCGCTCCTGCACCGACGATTAAGAAGCCACCGATCCAAGTGTGGTGAGTGAACAAGGATAGTTGGGTGGCGTAGTCCGTCGCCTGATAGGGATAGGGCGGCATGGCGTACATATGGTGGGCCACGATGATGGTTAGCGAACCTAAGAGAGCAAGGTTAATCGCTAACTGGGCGTGCCAAGAGGTGGTCAGGATTTCGTACAGTCCTTTGTGACCTTGACCGGTGAAGGGACCTTTGTGGTTTTCGAGGATTTCCTTCATGCTGTGACCGATACCCCAGTTGGTACGGTACATATGACCAGCAATGATGAATAATACAGCGATCGCCAAGTGATGGTGAGCGGTATCGGAAAGCCAGAGACCACCGGTCACGGGGTTCAAGCCACCTTTGAAGGTGAGGAAATCCGAGTAAGCACCCCAGTTAAGGGTAAAGAAGGGGGTCAAACCCTGGGCGAAGCTGGGATATAAATCCGCCATCTTGCTCGGTTCGAGAATGAACTCGTGGGGCAAGGGGATGTCTTGGGGAGCTACTCCAGCATCGAGGAGTTTGTTCACCGGTAAAGAAACGTGAATCTGATGACCGGCCCAACCTAGGGAACCTAAGCCGAGTAAACCCGCCAAGTGGTGGTTCATCATCGATTCCACGTTTTGGAACCATTCCAGTTTCGGTGCGCTTTTGTGGTAATGGAACCAACCGGCAAACAGCATCAGGCCCGCCATAACTAAACCACCGATAGCGGTGCAGTATAGCTGATAGCTGTTGGTGAACCCGGAAGCCCGCCAGAGGTAGAACAGACCAGAGGTGATCTGAATACCGTGGAAGCCGCCGCCCACATCGCCGTTGAGGATGCCTTGACCGACGATCGGCCAGACCACTTGGGCGCTGGGTTTGATGGCCAGCGGGTTGGTTAACCAAGCTTCATAGTTAGAAAATTTCGCGCCGTGGAAGTACATTCCACTCAGCCAAACGAAGACAACGGCGAGATGTCCGAAGTGGGCGCTGAAGATTTTCCGAGAAATATCTTCTAGATCGCTGGTTTGACTATCAAAATCGTGGACGTTGGCGTGTAGGTTCCAAATCCAGGTGGTGGTTTTGGGGCCTTTGGCTAAAGTGCGATCAAAATGCCCCGGTTGACCCCACTTCTCAAAGGAAGTAGGTACTGGGTCTTTATCTACAATCACTTTAGCTACCGCCTCTTTGGGGGGGAGTGCCATGAGGATTCTCCTCTCTCGACAATAGACTTAGCGTTTTATTTGAGGATAGATTTTTTAACCTAAAAAAGGCAAGTTGAAATCTGACCCACCTTTTGTTAATGTCGCTTGACTTTCCTCTTGGGTGAGATTCCAGTCGAAAGCATCAATAGTAGATGATAAGTCTTTGTTCTCTTGTCTGTTCGTTATGCTTAACAATAATTAAAATTCTCTTAATCCTTGATAGGAGAGACGTTTTCTGCTATGGACGGTCTTAGTCAGGGTCTGACTGGTGATTTTTCTTTACAAAAGTTTATCAATTGTCGCTCCGGAAGCCAATTTCCCCTTTTTCTCCCTCACCAGACCATATAGAAAATTCAATAGATAGATTCTCAAAAAACAATCAAACAATTCTGTAAAATTGAGGCCATAACCTCATCTTCTCGCGCTTTTGCTGACACCGGAGCATTCAATGACTCTAGCAAAAATCAATGGTTTGTATAGATTTTGGCCTTGGCTCTAGGAGGAACGTGCTATCCCTACTACATAAATTAATCCCAGTCAAAACCCTTCATATATGTCTTGTGATTGGTTTACTGACCACCCTGTTAACTGCCTGTGGCGATCGCCTGACGGCTACCAATCTCCCCAGTTCCGAAACCCCTCATCTTCCCGTCGTTCGAGGCCGCATTTCTGAGGTGGCCCCCCCGGCCCTAATTCAGGAACTGCGCCCCAGTTTAGATCGTTACGCTCCCCAAGTAACGATTCTCAGTCCTCTGGCCGAACAAGTTTTCGATGACCCTCAGGTGACAGTTAAACTACAAGTGTCGGATCTGCCAATTTTCCAAGACGATACCCTGAAATTAGGACCCCACTTGAGCCTAATTGTCGATAATGAACCAGCAGCGGCTATCTACGACCTCAAGCAACCGATTATCCTAGAAAATCTTGCCCCCGGTACTCACACCCTCCGCGTCTTGGCCCTGCGGCCTTGGCAGGAAAGTTTTAAAAATGATGGGGCCTTCGCTGAAACAACCTTTCATATTCTGACAAAAACAGGCAAAAATGACCCCGATAACAACTTACCCCTATTAACCTACAGTAGTCCGCAGGGAATCTACGGTGCAGAACCGATCCTGCTCGATTTTTATCTGAGTAATGCTCCTCTACGTCTGTCCAATACTGCCAACGAGGATAATAATCTTCAAAATTGGCGCATTCGTGTCACTGTCAACGGTGAAAGTTTTCTGCTTGATACTTGGGAACCAATCTATCTCAAGGGTTTTGCCAAGGGCAATAACTGGGTACAACTAGAATTCATCGATGGTAAGGGAAATAAAGTCGAAAACGAGTTTAATACCAGCGTGCGCGTGATTAGCTTTGATCCCTCTTACCAAGACGGCCTCAGTCAATTGGTCCGCGGCGATTTATCCCCTACAATTGCCCGTAGCATTGTTGATCCCAACTATAAAACCATTCCCCGTCTAGAGGAAGAAACCCCCGTTATTGAGCCAGAAACCCCTATAGTTGAGGAAGAAGAAACCTCTATAGTTGAGGAAACCCCTGTAGTTGAGGAACCCCCTATAGTTGAGGAAGAAACCCCTATAGTTGAGGAAACCCCTGTTATTGAGCCAGAAAGCCCTATAGTTGAGGAAACCCCTGTTATTGAGCCAGAAAGCCCTGTTATTGAGCTAGAAAGCCCAATCGTGGAAAAAACACCGGTGGAGACAGAAACAATCGAAAAGATAGAGGAAACCCCCGAAGCGATCGAATCTCCCCTAACCACCATACCAGAGACAAAGGAGATTAACGAACCTGCCCCCGGTATTCAGCCTCCGCTAGAAGTGGAACCTATTCCCGAACCCCAGAACAATAGCGAGAAAAAAATCACCATTTTTGATCGCATTCAACAAACCTTCAATCGCTTCCAGTTAGCCTCTCCCCCAGCAGAAAAAGATATCGAACTACCCACCCTCGATCCTGAATTATTCACCAATATTGATCGATCTTAAAGCCCAGCTTAATAAGCGATCAGTTATTTTAGGTATTAGCTATCAGCATTCAGCTTTTATTTAGGGTTGGCTGAAAAAATCTAAAAACCTTGTTGGGTAAGACTTTTAGACTTTTTGTCAATCAAAAAGTACCAGGCATGGGAGTGATCAGGGGGAAAGTTCAGGTACTTTTTCCCTGAAAATTAGGTAATTGGCCACCTCAAAACTGGTAAAACCCCACACCCCACACCCCACACCCTGCCACCAGAAAAAACTTTTTCAGCATACCCTATTTAGTCGATTAATAGCTAAATAGCCATTTTTGCGGTGATTTTACTGTTATATGGCTGACGGCTGCTAGCTGATGGTTAAAGACCTCCCAGAAAAACCCCCGCCAAATCAACGAGCGAGAAATTATTAAACAAATATTTCGCAATATAGACAAAATTGGGAACTAAGTTATAATCTAGAACGTCTATATTTAATTTACCAATTTTTTGCTTGAGGTAATTGTGTTTAACAAAATTTCCCTTGTCGCTGGTTTTGCCGGTTTAGTTGCCCTAACTACCGTTGGTGCTGTACCCGTACAAGCAGAACCGCAAAATAACGAAATCCTGATCAGTCAACTGCGTGGCCATAACACCTACAGAGGTGAGCCGCAACTCAACCCTGGTGACTATATACTCGGTCGCGTCCGGGGAACCGTGGGTGGTATTATGTCCATCCAATTGATCAGACCTGTGACAGTGGATGGCAAAGAAATTTTCAGTGGCGACTTTGCCGACGGAACCACCGCTCGTATTAGTGGGGATGGCACTGGTGGGGATGACGTGATTTTGCAATTGGTAGATGGCAAATTAGTTTATGTGGGTAAAGCTCGTCCCTATTGGGTTTCCCGCTTGAAACTAAAATCGGAAATCACCACCAGCGCTACTCGCTCGCAACTTTTAAGAGAAGTTAACCAAAAAGAACCCGCTTGGGGACTTCCTGCTTTACCCCCGGAAACCAGAACCTTTACTGAAGTTGCTCCCCAACCCGCTGCCGAGCCTAGTGTATCTCCTATCCGCGGACTTTGGTAGTGGCAAGATATCAGGAGAAAATCTCTTGTCTTAGAAGCTGAAAAATCTTGTCAAAATTCGATACAAATATACTAAAAACTCCCCTTTTTCCGATCAAAGGGGGGGTTATTTTTTAGTCAAAAATTGAGAAATAATTGTATTTCAGCCCAGATTGTCGTCAAAACATCGATAAGGGCATGATCGCTATCTAATTCGATTAATTTTACCCAAGGGCGATTTATGCGATAATGGCGACTATTTTCTAGGGGAATCACCTCATCGTCACTGCCATGAATAATCAGGGTGGGGAGCTGCCTGATTAACTTTTCTTGGGGATAATTTGCTAAATCCTCAATAAACTTGTAATAGATTGGCAGATAACGGCGATAACCGTAGTGATAAACCGATAAACTCCCAGATTTTTGCCAATTGGCTAGGGTTTCCGCTTCCAATTGTCCTAACCAAATCGGCCCGAAATTAAAAGCGGGAGCTAATAAAACGAGCCTTTGCACCTGAAAATAAGTTTCTGCCAGCCAAGCTGCCGTTAAACCGCCAAAACTGGAACCAATTAGGGTGACAGGAAACTGAGATTGTTCAATCAATTGGCCGACTTGAACAATCTGACGAGTGAGAGTTAAGCTAGAAAAGTCATCACCGTTAAGATCGGGAATTTCCATTGCTAAACCCCTCTTTTGCCAACAATGTGCTAAAAATTGCGCTTTTGTTGATTGGGGGCTAGAAGCAAAACCGTGTAGATAAATATATCTGCTTTCAAGAACCGCCATTCTAGAACCAATTAGATTTCTTCATCTTGCTCTTTGGTAGCACTGGGAGAAGAATTATAAATGGCATCTAACTGTTGACGAGCATCTTCGACAGTGAGAGAACGAATCACTAACAGAGGTTCATTAATCGGTTGTCCAGCCTCGTCTAAAAGTTCGGGATGGGAAGTCATGGGATAACCGTAGGGATTATAGGAATTAGCCGATTTAGCAGGACGTTTCTGGGAATCCATGCTGACAGTAATCAGACTCCGAATTAAATTATTAATGGTCAAAAAAGCGATAACTGTGAAGGCGAGGATATAGAGCAGATGTAACATTGGCCGAGTCTCCCATGAATTATGTGTGAATATTCCTAATTGCCAAAACTTTATGCTAAAAATTCGCTCAATTCTCTAGCTTACCAAAAAGTTTCAGGTTAAGCGTCAGTTTGAGGAGATTGATATTCTCCCCAACCCTGTAATCGACGACGACGACTGCTGACCCCCCAACACTCTGCCACCAGCTGATGCCACGGTAACAACATCTTGGCCTCGATACCCACCTGACCACCTGTGGTTTTAAAGAGTAAATGAGCCGTGGCCACCTCCTGTTGAGCGTTTTTGACTCTTGCTAATAAATCGTTTTGTTCCTCGAGGCTGAGAAAGGATAATCTCTCGGATTCGAGGAGAAGACGGGAACGGGAAAACCAATAGGTGAAATCCTCTAGTAGAGGTTCCAAGATGGTTTTCAGGAGTTCGTTTTCGGTGGGTTGCGAAGGAAACATTATTCTTATAATGACGATTTTGCTTACCTTAATCTTAGCGTCATTTATATTTCTTAACATTGCGACGGGAAAACTTTAAGATTTGCCCTGGCTGTAGGCGGCACTAAAGAAGTCCTGTTCACAACTAAGGGCATAACGATAGGATAAAGAGATATTTTCCGTCATCAGAGCGTATTTATCTGCCAATTACTCTAACTGGCTTGCTAAAGCGGCGAATTCATCCCCACTATAACTATCAATCCAAGCTTGATAGGGATTCTCAGAAATCGGCTCTAAGGCTAATTGTTGACCCAGATAAGCATAAAGACGCATACAGGGACTCATCGCCACGGCAATCGCACCGATGTCACCCATCCAAGCGGTAGCGAGAAGAAAATCCGTATAGCGACGGGTGGCATTAGCGGGCTGAACCTTTCTCAGGTCAACCCCCCACTGTAGAGCATAATTTTCGTGTAATTCTAACTCCTTTAATACCCCCGCCGCTAACCGATGAAAGCTAGTAAATCCCTGCCAATCAGGAGCTTTAGCGGCGGCGATACTGTAAGCACGGGCGAAAGATTCCAGAAAAAAAGCATCTTGACCGACATAAAAAGCGAAACAGTCCCGTTTAAGCTCTCCTGTGGCGATACCTCGCACAAAAGGGTGTTCGAGGCAAGCTTGCACTAGATCTTGATGGCTCTGCCAAAGTTGCTGACTAAGCATGGGAAAATACTAATTACTCAACTTTACCCGTATAAATGTACTAGCTATAGCTAAAAGTCTTACAGAGCCTGAGTTAAAGCAATGTAATACTAATAAACTACTGGGTACAAACTCCTGAAAACCTTACGCAGACAGCGTTTGAGGCAAAATTTTTCAAATTCGACCTTTAGACAATTATAGCTTGTTTTGAGGCAGAAAACCAGCAAAAACATGGCTACAGAGGGAATCGCTTACTCTAGAGATTAATGACACTATCTGTTACAATCAGGTTAGCGATCACTATACAGCCAACTCTACGGAATCGCTCTACTCCAGATACAGTCAACGGTACAGCCATTTTCAAGCGAAAAATGTACCCAGTAGCCTCTTTTCAGTTTTTTCTTAGAAGCTCCATGTAGTAAGGATTTTGTTAATTTTTTAGTATTTCTGTATGGGGGAAGTTCAGTAATTAGGTGGACAAGGTTGGTTAAGTGGGTGGGTGGAATTAAATATAAGATGAATGTAGGTTGGGTTGAAGCATGAAACCCAACGCCCGCATGGGTTACTGAAAATGGGTAAAACCCCACACCCCACACCCCACACCCTACACCCCGTCAGTTCAATTCCTTAACCCAAACTGACGTTAAACCTGTTACAATAAAAAATATAACTAACCAAATTTGAATTAAAAACTATGCGACTTAAGCGATGGGAGTCCCCACGGCGTCAGGGACGTAACGACAAAGGCAAGGGCGGTTCGGCCCGACAGCGACAACTGAAAAAACAATTTAAAATGCTGTCCAAAAAACTAAAAGGGGGAGAGAGTAACATCTCTCTTCTTTTTTTGTCCCCAGCAATCACCGCTAAAAAATCTTCCTCTGGGAAACTCTCAGTCTCCTAAAACAGTCCCAGACTTGAGCCACTTTCAGATTAGGAAAAAAATGAAGCTTATACTTGCCGTCATGACGATGACAGTAGCTTTAACCGTCACCAGTAACCATTCTAGCCTTGCGGGAGCAATCTTCGATCGCATTCAAAAAACTGGGGTAATTACTGCCGGCGCTCGTAAAGATGCTATTCCCTTTGGTTTTGTCAACTCCCAAGGCAAGTGGGTGGGTTACAGCCTTGATATGTTAGAGTTAATTCGCAAAGAAACCGAACGGAAGTTAGGAAAGCCAATTAAGTTAAAAATTGTTGAGATTACTCCCCAAAATCGTTTTGAAAAGTTGAAAACAGGGGTGATAGATATCGAATGTGGCTCCACTACTTTTACTTGGAAAAGAGAAAATGAAGTGGATTTTTCCGTTAGTTACTTTGCCAGTGGCACTCAATTGTTAACCCGCAAAGGTAGTAATCTCGATGACATCGGTAGCTTGGCAGGCAGACGCATTGGAGTGATTGCCAATACTACTAATGAAGCGGTAATTAAAACCCAACAACCCGCAGCTATTTTGGTCAAAGTTAAAAGTCGTGGCGAGGGTTTACAAAAACTAGAAACGGGAGAAATTGATGGTTTTGCCAGCGATGGCATTACCCTAGAAGGTTTAAGGAAAAACGCTAAAAATCCCGATAATTTAGCCATAGTTCCCTCCTATCCCTACGCCTACGAATCCTATGCCTGTACTTTACCTGAAAATGATTCTAAATGGCGCGATACGGTTAATTATACCCTATTAAAATTCATGGAAGGGATCGTTAGTGACCAACAACAAGCGGTGACAATTTATGAACGTTGGTTTGGTGAAGAGGGTGTTGTTCCCTATTCCAGAGAGACTATTAATGATTATTTTCAAGGTATTGTCAACACCTACGAATGGATTCCTTTAACTGTATTTCCCTAAAATCAAGAGCTTTTTAGAGACCAGTTGAAAAGGGCAAGGGTCAAGAGGCAAGATGCAAGAGGCAAAAGTATCGATTAATTTGTCTCCCTAAGACTCTTGTTGACCCTAATAAATCCTGTTTAAAAGGTATAGGAAAGCTGGAAAATGGGGAGAAGGGAGTGGGTTTTTAAAGTTGTATTTGTTATTAATCAAATTAATAAAGGTAAAAAATAAATCCCATCAACTGACTGAATGAATGGGCGATTGCGAGTTTTTTATTAATGTTTTTTAGGAGACTTTTGTGGGTTCCTTTTCTGAGGATTTAGAGGATTTTAGTTTGCACTTTAGGGTTATCTCCATACTTTCACCCGCATTATATCACAATGATAATCATAGCTCCAAACAGGTAGATATAATTCTATTGAGATGATAGCAGTCAAAGCATCAACAATAGTAATAGTTTGATCAGGAAATTGTTTAGCTTTTGCTATGGCTGCGAAATACTGATCTTCTGTCGGATTGATTAGATTAGCAGATTCTAAGCAATTTTGTGTGAAATGAGTGGCTTGTTCAAATCCTAATCTATATAGAAGCAAGCTGTAAGTTTCTATATATAGCAATTTCCATAGTTGTGAGGTACAGAGTCTTAGGTTTTGAGGAGTCAGGAGTTAAGATTTTGGTGTACCTCATGAGATTGGGAAACGCTATTATATACGGGGAAAGAGATAATAACTGTTAAATCTTCCGATTCTATGCGTCTTAGCTCTGCTTGCGATCTGCTATGATACTGATCACTGGTATCTATCGCTCCGTAAAGGGGGGTTGTGTCGGCAATAATCGCTTTCAAGATTTGAGCTTAAGGTAATTTATGGGACAGAGTAAATTCGGCTAAAACAGCGTCATGATTGATGGATGTGTCAGTATAGCCACTTCCTTTGGGTGCGGGAGATAAGTGAAAAGATTTTTTCGGTTTGGATAAATAGCCTTTCGCTATTAAAAATGATTCTATAGCCGTTTGTACTGTATCAGAAGAAGATACCTTATGCTCTTGATTGTAGGCGGCTAGAGCATTAATTATGGTGGTGGGTAGCTCAATCGTCACCTGTTGCATAACCAAAATCCTCTTGATTTAATCATGTTCCTATTATATGGCATAGAACGAGTTAGTTAGGACAGATGCCTGAAGGCTTTACTCACAGCATCCACAAGGTTTTCACTATCATTGATAATCTGACTAACATAGTTTTTCAATCTAGCCCAGAACTTTTCAATTTTGTTGAGATCTGGAGAATAGGCGGGTAAAAATAGCACTTCACATCCCGCTTTAGCTAACAATTTTTTGATTCTCTCTTTGGGATGAAAACTGGCGTTATCAATGATGATAATTTGACCGGGTAGTAGTTCGGGTAATAGCAATTGTTCTATCCACTCACACACCAACTCCGTATTACAGTACCCCTCAAACACCATTGGCGCGATAGTGGAACCACGCCACCAACCGCTGATCACACTAACTCGTTCGCTACAGTGACCTAACTTTAAAGCCTCAAATCTTTCTGATTTGTGACAATATCCATAAGGGTAATCGATGGTGTTATCTATTCCAGCTTCATCACTAGAACTCTTGCAAATTAATTATATGTTATAATGATGGGTTAACTAATTTTCCCCAAAAAATTAGTTAACCAGTACATTCGTCCTGAATGAAAACTTGAAGTTTAACTTTTAACTCAAAACTCTTTAGAGCTGCTTTAATTTGGTTATCAAAACCTCTTTATTTAAGCGGCACAAACTATCTCAATTTTTATAATTGAGAATAAATTCTCCTTGACTTGATTAATCTTTAGGCAACTTTTAAGAAGCTGCTATACCTATCCCTAACTCACAGTTATAAATAGCCGCCAACAAGTTAACTCTTAAACTATATCTTCGACGACGATTCCGATATTTACAGGATAAGATTTTAAAGGTTTTGAGTTTCCTATTTATAGGTTCAATGATAATCCTTTCTTTGGCTAAAGCCTTGTTATACTCTTTTTCTAACTCTGTTAATTTTCTATTTTTCGGTTTCTTTTTTGGTGTATAACTATTACTATGGTATGCAGCTATTCCCTGATAACCACTGTCTTCTATGCTGGTAGTTAAAGGATGAAAACGAACTCGACTTTTTTTAAATAAACTAAAATCATGACCTTTGCCTTTCCCACAAAAGACACAGATAATTTCCTCTGTATTTTGATCAGCTACTAATTGGAATTTTAAAGTATGATAACCTCTTTTACCCCCCAAAAAATCTTTCTGTTTCTTTTGGGGGCGTTCAATGGGAGTTTCCGTTACATCCATTACCGTTACGACCGGTATCTCTGCTTGATTGAGTAAAGCTTTTTTTCCTTTTAAACGGAAGTTTCCCGATTGTAAAAGCATTTTTTCCGTCTTATTTACAATCCGACATATAGTTGATTCTGATAGTTCCCAGCTTGTACCAATGTGAAAATATGTTCTATATTCTCGCCAATATTCTAACGTTACTAAAACTTGTTCTTCTATAGATAGTTTAGGTTTCGGTCCCCTTTTAGATGGTGAATTAGAGTCGGCTTCAACACTTTTTACTGATTCTACCATCTTTCTATATGTTTGTTTATACACACCGAAACGGCGTTTGAATTGTTCATCTGATAAGTTTTGATAATCCATAATTTTGCTAATAAACATAGCAAAATTATAGATGATTTCCTGACCTAAGATCACATTTTATTCTTTTTTCCACTTCAATCCAAGAATTGAGAAAAAAGCAAAACCTTATATCATACCATAAAAAAATTATGCAAGAGGTCTAATGTTTGTCAGAGTATCCTAATTTTGAACAATTTGTCTGGGATTTGGAAACCCGAGGAGTTTCTGATATTGATATTCCCGTTCTGATATTTGTTGCCAGATGAAAAAGAAAGCCGGATGTTGAGAATCAAAATGGGTGATAGCGAGAATCAATTATTAAAAAATGTTCAGAAATCAATGTAAGGAAGAAAAAACAAGGTATAATTACTTAAATTTTTTCAAACTTGATCAGAATGGTTAATACCCCTCCTCCCACTCCTTGTCTGCCCCAAAATGAACCAGATGCGAATCGCCGGGCTGATTCCCTCAATCTTCAACGGCAAGCCTATAGATACGACTATCAGTATCTCCCACCTTTAGTCCTCATGGAATCCGTGCCTGCAGCGGAAAACTTTTCCCTTCAGTACATTACTGAACGGTTGGCGGCAACTGCGGAACTACCAGCCAATATGCTGGCTGTCAAAGTCAAATCTTTTTTAGATCCCCTCGATGAGCTACAAGATTATGAGGACTTCTTTGCTATTATCCCCTTACCCAAAATCGCCAAAGTCTATCAAACCAATGATGCCTTTGCCGAACAACGTCTATCGGGAGCTAATCCCCTAGTATTACGTTTACTGAAGCCGGGGGATGCTGGCGCCCAAGTTCTCAATCAAATCCCCAGTTCTAAGACAGACTTCGAGCCATTGTTTCAGGTAAATCAAGAATTAGCGGCAGGAAACATTTACATTGCCGATTATACGGGTACGGATGCTAATTATCTCGGTCCCTCTTTTGTTCAAGGGGGAACCCATGCCAAAGGGCGAAAATATTTACCGAAACCCAGGGCCTTCTTTTGGTGGCGGAAAAGTGGCATCAGAGATCGGGGCAAATTAGTTCCGATCGCTATCCAATTTGGGGAAAATGCGGAAAAGCTTTATACTCCTTTTGAGAAAAACCCCCTTGCTTGGCTATTTGCTAAAATTTGTGTTCAGGTGGCCGATAGCAATCACCACGAGATGAATTCCCATCTCTGTCGAACTCATTTTGTCATGGAACCGATCGCGATCGGCACAGCCCGGCAACTGGCAGAAAATCATCCCCTCAGCCTTCTGCTTAAGCCACACCTAAGATTTATGTTAACGAACAACCATCTGGGACAAGAGAGACTGATCAACCCTGGTGGACCGGTGGATGAATTATTGGCCGGCACCTTGGGCGAGTCGATGGCACTGGTTAAGGATGCCTACGCAAACTGGAATCTTCGAGACTTTGCCTTTCCCAAAGAAATAAGTAACCGGGGTATGGATGATACGGAACGACTACCCCACTACCCTTACCGGGATGATGGGATGCTGGTTTGGCAGTCTATTAATCAGTTTGTTTCTGATTATCTCCATTATTTTTACCCAAACCCCCAAGACATCACTAACGATCAAGAATTACAAGCATGGGCCAGAGAATTATCTAATTCTGCGGCAGATCAAGGGGGCAATGTGAAGGGAATGCCAGCCAATTTTACGGATGTAGAGGACTTAATTGAAGTCGTTACCACAATTATTTTTATCTGCGGGCCACTGCATTCGGCCGTCAACTATGGTCAGTATGATTACATGACTTTTGCCGCTAATATGCCCTTGGCCGCTTACTGTGATCTTCCAGAAGCGATTAAGGATACTACAGGATCAATAATTGGAGATGCCAGAGGATCAATTACCGAAAAAGACATTCTTCAGCTATTGCCTCCTTATAAAAAGGCTGCCGATCAGTTACAAAGTCTGTTCACTTTATCCGACTATCGATACGATCGATTGGGCTATTACGATAAAGCTTTTCGAGAACTCTATGGACGGAAGTTTGAGGAGGTTTTTGCCGAGGGTGATCAGGCAACAATTACGGGCTTCCTTCGACAATTTCAGCAAAATCTCAATATGAACGAACAAGAGATTGATGCCAATAATCAAAAACGGATCGTACCCTATACCTATCTAAAACCTTCTCTAATACTCAATAGCATCAGCATTTAAGTCTAAGATAATATCTCTAAGCTTGGCTTTCAAGTTCTGCTATTTTACCCTGAAAAAAATCCCCCGGTCTTAGGGGGGATTTTTATTAGTTAAGCTTCGCCGATTGACTGGATTAGGAAAGCTTAATCCACTGGAAAACATGATCCACTCAATCGGGACAAAAAGAAGCCGCTAACGTCGGTTAAATTGCCTTTTTTATATAACTCATTCCCCCTTAATTGAATAAGTTGAGGGGGATTTTTATAGATTAATTTTCGGCTTCATTTTCTAAAATTTCCTGTAATTGTGAACGCAATGGAGTTAGATTATTTTCAATCGTCCGCCAAGCAATTGCCAATTCTACCCGAAAATATTCATGAAAAATGACATTTCGCATATTTCCCATTAAACGCCAAGGAATTTGAGAATAACGCAATTGTACCTCACTAGGAATATTTCTAGATGCCTCACCAATAATTCCTAAATTATAAAGAACTGCTTTAAGAGTCACTCGATTTGAGCTAAAATCTTCAAAGGTCATATTAGCCGTCCATTCCAAGATTTCATCAATGGATTCAATAATATCTTGAAGACGAAGTTGCCAATCTCTAAAAGGCATTAATCACATCCTTTAATACAGGTTGTCGTAAATGTTCTTTTAAAGAATCTTGAGTACCTAAATCAACAGAACATCCTAATATATCTTCTAAGTAAAGTCGTACCTCGATAAACTCAAATAACCCTACCGCTTTACTAAATTCTACCAATAAATCTACATCACTGTCAAAACGTGCTTCATCCCTTGCTACTGAACCAAATAGAGACAGAGATTTTACCCCTAGTTTTTCTAATTGTTCTCGGTGTTTTGCGAGAATTGTTAGTACCTCATCTCGTTTCATGGCTATTTCCTGAAATCTGATTACTTCATTGTAACCTTAATGGTTGTCTCGTTGATATTGGCTCTCATGATGAAGTTTATTAAAATAGAAATTATTATTGAACTTAGAAATGCTCTGCCAGTGCCAAATACCAACATTAGTTAGGTTACTTAGGTTTTTCAAGTTGCTCTTTAACTAATTCTAGGGGAAGTTTTAACACTCTAGCAATTTGCTCGACGGTTAAGCCTTCTTTCCTCAATTCTGTAGCGATTTCGAGTTTATATGCTTCAGCAATATTAGATTTTTGTAACTGATTTTCTGGTAGTTGATTACAGATATGGCCTTTATTAATTTGGACACCGTTAACGACATTATTGTTAGCAACATTATAATAATATCTTCGCAGACTAGACCTAAGATTGGCTTTATTAACTTCTTCTCCTAAAATTTCCGATAAGGTTTTCCATAGCTTACCGGCTACATCCTTGACATATTTCTCGGAACGATGATGACTTTTAGCGATTTCTGTGTATTTTTGATGGTTAATCACCCCTTCTAAGATTTCAGACTGAACATCATCTAAATTCTCTCCTGTATAGGAGAAGATGAGATTATCAACAGTTGTAATTAAAGAGTGAATATCAAAATTGTTCATGGCATTGGTTTAACTATGGGATTAAGTCATAATTGCTTGACATTATAGCACAGAATGTAAATTTAGGTACTTTATACGACTTTATCTTACTTTTTAGTGCTTGAAAGTTAATCTTTAATGTCATAAGCTCTTAGAAACCTTAGCTTAAGCAAAAATAATGAAAATGAACAGAGTTAAAAGTTCTCTATTGAAATCGGGTTTATGTGTTTTCAGTTTTTCCATATCACTTCTTTGTCAAAAAACTCCTGTACTGTCTGCTACAGTATCAAGTTCTAGTTCAACACTTCAATCTGTAGGTATTGTAAATGACTTTGATAAGATTTCTGTAATATTAGATGGTATTTTAAAACTTTGGGGTATTGTTGCACCTGTTGGAAGACCTTTACAGCCAGAAGATTTTACAACAATTAAATCAGCCAGGTTGTTGATTGCGTGTGTCAATGGAATCTGTGATAAGGATGAATCTCAAAGTAATAGTCTAGTAAGCATTAATAAACGAACAGTAGAAAAAACAGGACAAGTTAGTTCAATAGCATCAATTAGTGGTGCTTTAACCCAAACTAGCATTGGAAAGAATCCGGCTTGTGTCGGAGATACGTTTGTTGATGGTCTCAGTCCCATTAAGTGTGAAAAAAATGTTAAGGCCGTTGGTAAACCTGGAGAGGTATTTGTAAAAAATGTAACCGCATCTGCCTTTGGTCTTGTTTATGATGGCAGGGGTGGAAGACTGCTTATGGACGGAGCAGAATCCATGGACGAAGTTTATAGAGAAATCCCCGAACCCACCTCAACCCTAAGTCTTCTTTCCCTGGGAATACTTGGTGCAGGTGCAACCTTAAAACGCAAAGTAAAACGCTCTCATTCAACCGAAAAAGAACCCAATAACGTCGGTTAAATTGCTTTTTTTATATAACTGATTCCCCCTTAATTTTAGACCAGTTGAGGGGGATTTTTAGGCTCTTGCTTCTCCCTCTTGTATTTTTAACTGAATATTTGCTATAATAAACGAAGGGTAAGCATAAATCATCTTCAAGCGATAGAAACTATTATTGAGGAACGACAAAATGAACTTAGAAATGCTTGGACAAAACACTTCTCAAGCTGAAGTAACTCATATTTCTTCCCATGGAATATGGATTCTGGCAAACAATGAAGAAATGTTTCTTTCCTATCAAGATTTTCCCTGGTTTCAAGATGTCCCTATTAGAAAAATTTTAAATATACAAGAGCCTTTTCCTAATCATTTTTATTGGCCAGATTTAGATGTAGATTTAAGCAAAGAAATTATTAAAAATCCTGAGAGATTTCCTTTAAAAGTTAAAGCCTAGTTTTTATCCTTAATTAAGTGCGATGCCGAAGGCACTGCGTAGCAGCACGCTGATCTTGTAGGGTGCGTTCCCTAATGCAACTTCTACCGCTTCAGCGATCGATTTTTGGGGAACGCACCATGCAGATTTATTGAAGCTGTGAATGCGATCGCCGACTTGTAGGGTGCGTTACATTTCATGAACGCACCTTATTTTTATTGGTTGTCCTTCTGTATCCCATAGGATACACTTAAGGCATGATTGAAATTCGCCAGACCGAAACCTACTCTCAGTGGTTTAGCAATTTGCGGGATCGCCAAGCAAAAGCACGTATAGACATTCGTGTTCGTCGCCTGTCTATGGGCAATCCAGGCGATGTTAAACCAGTAGGAAAAGGTGTATCGGAACTGCGGATCGATTATGGCCAAGGCTATCGGGTGTATTTCATTCAGCGAGGCGAGACCTTGATCATCCTCTTGGCAGGAGGAGATAAGCAAACTCAAGAACGGGACATCAAAACAGCATTAAATTTAGCACAAGACTTATAGGAGATTTTCATGGCTACTATCCAAACCTATCCTTGGGATGCGGCAGAACATCTCGAAACAAAAGAAGATATAGCTGCATATCTTGAAGCAGCTCTTGAAGATGGCGATCCAAGCTTAGTGGTAGCAGCATTAGGTGATATTGCTCGATCTAAAGGGATGACACATATTGCCCGTGAAACAGGGTTGGGGCGTGAAAGTCTCTATAAAGCTTTGTCAATCGAAGGCAATCCAGAGTTTGCCACAGTTCTTAAGGTCTTACAATCACTTGGGTTACGCCTCCAAGTCGTACCAATTGCCTAACTTCACCGTTATACTGAATCGGTTTTTAATAGCATGATTAACTCCCAATCCCACTGGAAAAACCCGCTCCCTTTTCCCCACTTTCCACTCCCCCATACCTGTTAAACAAGATTTAGGATCAGAGCGATCGCTAGATTAAAGGTTAAGTAATGTTAAGATCATAATTCTTCATGAAGAAAGCGCACGATCGCCGAGTAACTGTAGTCAAAAATACCAAATTTTGCCCCAGTCACAATAAAGTAGGGATCAAGCGCATTCGATCGAAGCAAGAATTTTCTCCCCAGTATCTATGAATCAATCAGAAAGTTGCGGTAAGGTCTATCTCGTCGGTGCGGGTCCCGGGGATCCCAGTTTGTTGACCTTAAAAGCGAAAGTTCTCCTAGAAAATGCCGATGTTGTCCTCTATGATGCCCTAGTCAGCCCCTCGATTCTAGCCATGATTAACCACCGGGCCGAACAAATCCATGGGGGTAAGCGTCGCGGTCGTCATTCTCTGGTACAGGAGGAAATCACCGCTTTACTGATCGAGAAGGCCCAGACTAATGCTGTGGTTGTTCGTCTTAAAGGAGGGGATCCCTTTGTTTTCGGTCGCGGGGGTGAAGAAATGCTCGATCTGATTGCGGCCGGAATTAGCGTCGAGATCGTGCCGGGGATCACTTCAGGAATTGCTGTGCCTGCCTACGCTGGTATTCCCCTCACCCATCGCGATTATAGTTCCTCCGTTACCTTCGTCACCGGCCACGAGATGGCGGGTAAATATCGTCCTCAAGTTAACTGGTCAGCGATCGCCCATGGTGCGGAAACAATTGTCGTTTACATGGGTGTGCATAATTTACCCTATATTATCGGCGAGTTAACCAAGGCCGGCAGAAGCCCAGAAACACCGATCGCCCTGATTCGCTGGGGAACAACACCCCAACAACAGCAATTAATCGGTACTTTCAGCACAATTATGGACCTGATCGAAGCCACCGGCTTTGAATCCCCGGCGATCGCTGTTATCGGGGCAGTGGTGAACCTTCACGATCTCTTGCAAGCGGGACAACCTTTGCTCTCCAGGACAATCCCCCCCACCCCCATTTCTCCCTGATTCGGTTTCCATGCGTCAATATCAAAAATCCCTGACCATTACTACCAGTCCCAAGAATTTCCATCGTCTGACTGCTCCCATAGAAGCGATCGTGGCTGAATCGGGCATAACGACGGGATTGTGCAGTATATTTGTCTGTCATACCTCCGCTTCCTTGCTGATCCAAGAAAATGCCGATCCCGATGTTCTCACCGATTTGGCCAATTTCTTCGCCAAGTTAGTGCCGGAAGATAGCAGTCTCTACTATCACTCTACCGAAGGGCCAGACGATATGCCCGCTCACATTCGCTCGGTGCTAACCCGGACATCGGAACAAATCCCGATCGCTAGGGGTAAATTAGTTTTAGGCATCTGGCAAGGTATCTATCTCTGGGAACACCGTCAGAGTCGTCACCAAAGACAAGTGGTGGTTCATATCACGGGGGTCTGAAGCTTTGCGTATAGTTTTGTAATAGAAACTTTACTCGTACCCCTCATCGGAGTAAGATTTTTTCCGTGTACGATCAAATTGTTCGCTTTTTGAACAAAGAACTTCATATTTCGTAACAAAAGGAAACAATTTATGCGAAAATTGTTCGCTCTGGCCCTGGTGCTATCTCTCTGGTTCACCTTTGCCGCTCCAGCGTCGGCTGATTTGTCCAATCTGACCCCTTGTAGCGAAAATCCCGCTTTCCTACAAAAAGCGAAGAGTTTCCGCAACACCACTCCTGACCCCGAATCGGGAGCCAAACGCGCTCAAACCTACTCCCAAGCTCTCTGTGGACCGGAAGGCTATCCTCACTTAATTGTTGATGGTCGTTGGGACCACATGGGCGATTTCTTTATCCCTAGCATCCTATTCCTGTACATTACCGGTTGGATCGGTTGGGTTGGTCGGGCCTATTTAATCGCCGTGCGCGACAGCAAAGATGCCGCAATCAAGGAAATCATCATCGATGTTCCCCTCGCTTTGAGCAAAATGTTAACGGGTTTTCTCTGGCCGTTGGCGGCTTTACAAGAAGCCACTTCCGGTAAATTAACCGTTAAGGATTCGGAAATTACCGTTTCCCCTCGTTAATTTTTGTGTCAAACCCTTGACTTTTTATTCCCTAGGAGAACTCAGATGGAAGGACTTACTAAATTTCTCTCGTCCGCACCCGTGTTAATTATGGCGCTGCTGACTTTCACCGCCGGGATTTTAATCGAATTTAATCGCTTTTATCCCGATCTCTTATTCCACCCGCTAGGTTAAAGCCAATCTCAGGTGATTAAAGGGGATACAGAGTCCACTGTATCCCTTTTTAATGGCAATGATCGGAGGGATTGGGAGAATATTAAGAAAAGAAAGGCACTGGAGACCACAGGGCCTAAAAATCGATAAGATACAGGTGTCTGCAACCACAGAGGTGGGACAAACCATGCTGTTAGATAGAGATTTGATGCTGGAAAAGCGGCTGCGGTATCAAGAATTACAAGAAAAATTAAAAGATATTTGGCAGGGAGAAAGCGTTCCCGAATCCGATGAATGCGATTATGATATCCTCGTTGTCCCTTCTTTTAGTATCGATCAGAGAGTCGGTCAAAAAGTGGCGGGTTTTTTACATTACGAAGAAAGATTATTATTTTCTCTGATTCGGTTGCGACATCCGAAAACTCGTTTAATCTATGTAACAGCGCAGCCACTTTCGCGGATGGTGATTGATTATTACCTGCAATTGTTGCCTGGGATTCCTTTTTCCCATGCTAATAATCGTCTGTTATTACTGACAACTCATGATAACTCTTTTCAACCTTTAACCCAAAAAATTCTGGAAAGACCGCGCTTAGTAGCAAGAATTCGGCAAGCGTTGCGTCGAGATCGTGCCTACATGGTTTGTTTTAATTCTACTAATTTAGAGCGAGAATTGTCTTTACAGTTAGATATTCCTTTATTTGCCTGTAGTCCAGATTTATTGTATTGGGGTTCTAAAAGTGGCAGTCGCGAGATTTTTGGTCAAGGCAATATTCCCCATCCTGACGGTAGTTTACAGGTAAATACGGTCAAGGATTTGTTATATGAAGCCGCTAGTTTGTGGTCTCGTCAACCGCAATTAAAACGCATGGTAGTGAAGTTAAATGAGGGGTTATCGGGAGAAGGAAATGCAGTTTTAGATTTACGTCCTTTAGGGGTAATTGTTGATAGTAACAGTCTAGATTTAAGTGAGAGAATCAATCTCCTAGCTAAACAATTAGAGAAGATGAGTTTTCAAGCCAGGGATGAAACTTGGGAGAGTTTTTCCAGTAAAATTGCTGAATTAGGGGCAATTGTCGAAGCTTTTATTGAAGGAGAAGAAAAGCGATCGCCGAGTGTGCAGGGTTATATTACACCGACGGGAGAAGTGAATATTATTTCCACTCACGATCAAATTTTAGGCGGTCCCGATGGTCAAATTTATCTAGGTTGTCATTTTCCTGCCGATGAAAATTATCGCCTACAATTACAGGAATTAGGCCTAAAAATAGGGGAAATTCTGGCAGCCAAGGGGGCAATTGAACGCTATGGAGTTGATTTCGTTGCGGTGAAAAATACAGAAACTTTAGTCTGGGATTTACAGGCGATCGAAATTAATCTGCGAAAAGGAGGAACCACCCATCCTTTTATGACTTTGAAGCTTTTAACTAATGGTAAATACGATCAAGAAACTGGATTATTTTTCAGTCAACCTCACCAGGAAAAATACTATATTGCCTCCGATAATCTCCATAAACCCCAATACAAAGGTTTACTTCCCGATGATTTAATGGATATTATTGCTAAACATCGCCTGCATTTTGATAGTAGCAGTAAAACGGGAACAGTTTTTCATCTCATGGGTGCGCTGTCAGAATTTGGTAAATTAGGGTTAACTTGTATCGGCAATTCTAGTGAGGAAGCTGCGGCAATTTATCAGCGTGTGGAACAGGTGTTAGATTGGGAAACAGAGCATAGTTCCATAAATTTAGGTTATTATTATTCTGGATTACCGATCACTTGGATCTAACTAGACATTTACTGGCTGTAATTTTTTTGGCTCTACCGAACCTGTCATGCAAAACTATCAACAACTTATGCTTGTAAAGCTTGTACAATAAGGCTTTGAGTTTTTGTTAGATTGATATTTATCAACTTTAGAACATTGCTGGACAGAGAGGGAGCTTGGGGACTTTTCTACAGTGTAAGTTCGGAAGAACCATTTTTTTTTCAGAGATTTAATCATCCAAGCAGGCAGTTTCTGGCAGCCAATGACCGATAGTTTTACCTTGGTTAAAAGTTGTCTTGACTGCGATGCACTTAACTGGTTTAAATGGCTTCTAAATATTTGCTATCGATCAGAAATGAGCCTCGATCGAATTTTACCCCCCAATAACCCCCCGGCCGGCGATCGATCACCATGCCTATATCGTCGATATCGAGCAGATCCGGCGGCCGTAGCATAGGCATGGGATCGGCGGTTTTCAGGTAAGGGGGAATGGCAATCAGACGGACTTTTCCCCCGATGCTAATTTCACTCATGGTACTGGCTAGATGCGATCTTGACATAACATCCCAACTTAGCATATTTCAAATCATTCTCAAGATAGATTCCCCAAAGAATAGGCATTGTATAAGCTGTCGTCGTCCCCCTTTCCCCTTGGGGTGGGCTGTTGCTTGACCTAGCAGGGAGGGGATAATCGCTATTAGTACAATTAAAAAAACCAAAAATCTGAATCTCTGCTTGGGGAGATAAATGTAAAGATGTATTAAATTGTATATTTTAATACAGTTGTGGGGGGGGAAATGTGAGCATGGCTTCATAGTCCTCCTTTTGTCTTGGGTTGGGGTGTTGCCTGACCTAGCGGCGGGCGGATAATTGCACTACTAAGTCTGCTAGAGCAATAATCATGAAAATCACTCATCAACTCTTGTTCTCTTCCTGGCTCTTACTGGGTGTCACGGTAGCCCCATCCCAAGTATTGGCAGGACCATTTGTTCCTCAAGGACAGTTTGTCCAACCTGCACCTGGACCCGGTATTCCAGGGCCAAAAAATGTTCCGGGTAAAGAATATAGCGATCGCTTCGACAAAGACACTCAAGAACCACCAGTTTCAGATCCAGAACAGAATATTTACTGGGATGGCCATGGTGGTGGGCAAGATGCTTTCGATTATAGTGGCTCTCGCCCAGGTGATACCGATCCAGCTAGAGAAGCAGATGCCTTAGCTAATCATGGAGATGCCCTATTCTGGGATGTCATTGCTAATCGAGCTGCCCTACTATTCTCGACCGGTTCGACGACGCTATTACTCCCCGGTGATTCCCGTGCTGCTGTTTATAACGCAAGTTCTGCTTATAACCAGCTTGGAATACATGAGGCAAGCGTTCTTTATGAATCGATTGGCGGGGGGATTGACTTTTGGGCAAAGCCTCCGCAAATTGATCAAGCTGGAGTTAACGATCTCGATGGTTTGGAGGTGTGGGGTCCAGGCCCAGCAGATCCAACTCCTAATGATGCTGATATGTACTCTTTGTTGGACGATCCCACAATTAACGGTACGAGAACGTCAGTATGGTACTACAACCCCATTACCCAGATCAGCAACTCCTATATTACTGGACTTCCCCGTTGACAAAAAGCCATAACCTCTGCTGTAGGAGGGATTAAGAGAATTTCCAGCGCCCCGTTACTGGGTACAGATCAGGGAAACTCCCAATAAATCTAACGCTTTTTGTTGCAGTTGAGTCGGTCGAGTTATCTTAGAAAAACGATAACTTCCCTCCCTAATCGTACATTCCACTGTATTCAAGCAAATTGTCCCCAGGTCTTCCAACAAAGTCCGAAAACTATGCACAGGGAGGTTCTCTTGATTCCGTTTTTTTCTCTCTTTAGATTGAGCGGATTCACTCCGATTGGCTTTAATCACATTCAGA
>NZ_BDSM01000013.1:83353-204403 GCF_003112475.1 Microcystis sp. 0824
TCAAGGCCGTTTCTTGAGCGATTAATTCCAGCTTCCGTTGATAGGAAAAACCTTCTTCTGTTATCTCTAAGTTATAGTATTTATTGACTTGAAACTGATTAAGAACCTTGCCCACTCTCAAAGCTATCTTATCTTGACCCTTTAAAGCTCTTTTCTCCCTTTGAGTCGCCTGAACAATAGAACTCTTGCAAATTAATTATATGTTATAGCGGTAAGCGCTTGAGTGAGATACAGACCAAGCTTTGCCTAGCATGGTTTATAGCTCGTGAAACTGTACCTCATACGACTGCACACCGCTATATAATGAGGCTTTTACATGAGTATTTAAGTTATCTTGAATTACTCTAATTTTCTGGGCATCCGGATAATGCTCATCAACCAAATATTTCATTTGGTGTGCATAATCGCTCGCCGTCCTTTGTTGTGTAACTTCTACATGTCGCCAACCTTGTAATGGTTCAAAAAACATAAACATATTCGCTACACCATTACGCTCATATTGATAGTCATACCTTTCTGGTTCTCTCGGTTCGGCTGGTATTTTCTCTTTTGTTTCTTTGACTAATTGTTTACAACTCTCATCAAAACACAGCCAGGGATTTTGCTGGTCATACTCACTATGATAAATATCCAAGACATCTTCCATGGCACAGACAAACTCCGCTGATTCTTTTGGGGGAATGACCCATGATTGATTCAGCCATGGTTTCAATTCATTTTTTTTAAGGTTTTTCTGATGGTTTCTCGTGATATTTTTTCCACATATTCAAGTTCGACCATTTTATCTGCCAGCATTTGAAGTGTCCATTTTGCTCGTCCCGTTGGTGTTTCACTACAAGCGATGGCAATCAGATATGCTTCCTTTTCCCCATCGATAATTTTGGCACGGCGATGTTCTTGCTTTTTTCGAGTTAATGATGATTCAATTCCTGACTCGACAAATCTTTTTCGTACTCTCTCAATGGTGGCTTGAGCAACATTTAAGGCTTCACTAATTTTCGAGTCAGTCCAACCACCTTCCTGTTGATTGACGTCTGCTAAAAGTAGTATTCTGGCATGGTTCATTTTGTACGCTGCTATTTTTCCTTTCTTGGTTAGCTGCTCGAGTTCAGTTCTTTCGGAGTCTGTTAGATCTACAATATATTTTTTCTTCGGCATTTTTTTGTCTGAAGTTGGATAACTTCTTCCAGATTAGCTCTTTTTTATCCCTCAAAACAAAATTGATGCTCTAATAGATACAGCTAACGGCAGTATCCTGATACCAGAATCAGCGTCTAACAGTAGGTTTTGTCCCCTTAGATATTTCTGGCTAAAACTAAATATTTAGCCACGGCGTTAGGAACTAGCGTCGTTAGATGCAGATGGTAGAACCGCTACCTAGTAGAGCCGTCAGGACTCGAATGGCAAGTTTACCGCGAGAAGCGTCAGAAGCGCAAAATCTGTGAGATTAGTCTTGGAAACGCTAATCGAGCGCGAAGCGGATTAGCGTAGTTCATTAAACATGGGTACAGCAAAAAAAGTTAAGGGATGTATCCATTGATGGATAAGGTTTTTCGGCTATTGTAGTAGATACGTTTGGGGTCAGTTGAGATAGACAAAAATAGTCAAAATATTTATAATGGAAGATTGGACTAAAATTTTCTGTGATTTGCCCATGTTATTGTCTTGCGCCACCGGTAGGGAACAGTTTTTAGGGAGTGAAGCGATCGCCACTTACGCCACAGCTAAGGCCGTAATCCTGCCGATTCCCTACGAGGCCACCACCACCTATCGCAAGGGTTGTGAAACCGGGCCGGCGGCGGTGATTACCGCTTCCCAACAATTGGAAGCCTATGACGAGGAACTCAAGAGGGAAACCTGTTTAGAAGTGGGCATCTATACCCATGATGCGATCGCCGATACCCGTCAACAACCGCAATTGTCCGCCGAGGAGATGTTAGCCGTCACCACAGCTACAGTTTCCCGTCTAATTGCCGATGATAAATTTGTCGTCGCCGTCGGGGGTGAACACGCTATCACTACGGGAGTAGTACAAGCTTACCGACAGGCTTTATCGGAACCCTTTACCGTGGTTCAAATTGATGCCCATGGCGATATGCGTTTTGAGTACGAAGGCTCCCACCATAACCACGCCTGCGTGATGCGTCGGGTGTTAGAAATGGGTTTACTGACCTTACCCGTGGGAATTCGGGCTATTTGTCGGGAAGAAGCGGAATTAATCGCTAAACAGCAGATTCCCGTGGTTTGGGATCGAGATATCGCCGGTGATCCGAATTGGATCGAAAAAGCGATCGCCAAAATCACCACCGAGAAGGTATTTTTAACCATAGACGTGGATGGCATAGATCCGGCTTTAATTCCGGGGGTGGGAACACCTGAACCGGGGGGGTTAAGTTGGCATCAAACCCTAGGCTTTCTCCGTCGTCTTTTCCAAACTCATCAGGTGATTGGCTGCGATGTGATGGAATTGGCCCCGATTAGTGATTCGGTGGTTTCGGAATTTACCACTGCCAAGTTAATTTATAAGTTAATTGGCTATCAATTTACTGCCTAGGGGCTTGCCTAATTAGGAGCAATCGTGTTATGATAACAATTCGTGCGGACGTATAGCTCAGTTGGTTAGAGTACATCGTTGACATCGATGGGGTCACTGGTTCGAATCCAGTTACGTCCATAAGGTATAATCTTGATTTCTAATGATAGGATGAAGGATCGAAGCTCTCCAGAGAAACCCTATGACTAGCTTACTGCGCGACTTTTGGTATGTGGCCACACCGGCAAATAAACTGAAACCCGGTCAGCTAATGGCCAAAAAAATGCTAGGTGAACCGATTGTTGTCGGTAGGAGAGAGGATGGAGAAGTGTTCGCATTGCGGGATATTTGCCCCCATCGTGGCATTCCGCTGCACCATGGCTGGATTGAAGGGGATGGGGTGTACTGTTGCTATCATGGCTGGAAATTTAACACTAGCGATGGCGTTTGTTCTGAGATCCCCTCATTGACCGAACACGATCGCCTTGATATTAGCAGAATTTGCGTCACCAGTTATCCCTGTCGCGAAATACAAGGTCATATCTGGGTGTTTATTCCAGCAGACTCAAAAAGAGAAATTAATCAAGAAAATCTGCCTCCTGTGCCGACTATTAGCGCTTTTGGCAAACTTACCCCCAAAGTAGCCGAAACTATCACTTTTGACTGCAATATTGACCATGCAGTGGTGGGATTGATGGATCCGGCCCACGGTCCCTACGTTCATACTTCTTGGTGGTGGCGCAGCGGTCCGCGCAAATTTCGGGTCAAGGAAAAACAATACGAACCTGTTCCCCTCGGTTTTCGTCTTGCTCCCTATGATATGCCCGTCAGTGCGAAACCTTATAAAATTTTGGGTAATAAGGTATCGATTGAAATTGTTTTTGAATTGCCCTCGGTGCGTACAGAAATACTACGAGGCGATCGCTATTTGGCCTGTGCTTTTACGGCAATTACTCCCATCGATGAAAATCACTGCGAAGTCCATCAAAGTTTATACTATACGATTCCTTGGTTGGCATTTTTAACCCCTCTTTTGCGTTATTTAACTCTACAATTCCTCAAACAGGATCGCGATGTGGTGATTAAACAACAGGAAGGACTTAGTTATCATCCGGCTTTGATGTTAATTGATGATGCCGATACCCAGGCCAAATGGTATTATCGCCTTAAGCAAGAATACGAGAAATCTCAAGCAGAAAAACGGGATTTTGTCAACCCCGTTAAAGCACAGATTTTACGATGGCGCAGTTAGAATTCGATGATTTTATTTAGGTTCTGCTCAGGGATTTATTGACACTTGTTTCAATTTGATAAATAGAGGAAAGGACGCTACCTTGATGATTATTGACTAGATCGTATTTGACTTCTTGTAAATAATTAAAAATGGCATCCCGCAGAATCGGTTTTTCAATGTTTACCGTGTGCTGATAGTCCCATAAATCCCAAACTATCAAACCAATTCCCACGATTGGATCGATTAATTCTGCCCCAAAACTACTCGCTACTGCTCCACCGGTTTTAGTGGCAATTTTCGCCCCCGTTTTTCCCGCTAGGGACAAATAAACTGTGCTGCCCACTTTCATCACTGGGATCAGAGATTTAACTCCTAAAGCAGTGGCACCACCGACTAAAAGTTTAATTGATGTGTTAGAAATATTGCCCTCGGTATCTTGAATTGTTATGGCTATATCGCTAAGATAACGGTCCCATTTGCCTTGGGGAATTTGATAACTGGCCTGAATATTCTCTAATTCATTGCTTAAATTACTGACATATAAATTAACGGCATCCCTAGTAATTCTCTCTAGACGTAATTGGGCCTCTTGGGGACGAATTACCCGTTTAGTAAACTCGGTTTGAATAGTTTTGGTCAAATTTTCTGCCACCACCTGTTCCGGGGGTGGATTATCTGTATTGACCCAGTGAGCGATCGAGGAGTATAATCCGCTTAAAAAGGCCTTACCCTCAAATTGTTTTTGATTGAAATAGTTAAAATACCAAGGCAGAAAACCCTGATCTACTCGTGTCATCAACTCCTTCACCCATCCCTCAATTTCTCCTAGGGCAAAGGTTTGAGAATTTGCTCTCGCTGTCTGTAAAGCTTGGCTAATTTTTTGATCGATTTTACTGTTCGATTTTTGGGGTATAGTGACGGGAATCTCTAGGGTAGTTTCAGTAGCAACCTTAGTTTTTAACGGTTCATTGCTGGCAGTTCCTAGCCAAATTTTCCCTAAAAGAGGCACAATAACCACTAGAACAACTATAGCCCAAATTAACGGGGTGATCGCCTTAATCAGTTGACTGATCGCCTGAATGCGGTTAGTTTTTTCACTATACTGAGGTGGCTCAATATTTTCTTGTGAATCTGGCCTGGAGTTCATCAGCTAACCTACTTAAAATTATTAGATCATTGTTCTCGAAAAACCGCAGAAACCCCAATTTTCCGAGCGGTAAACTGGAGAGGCCATTATCGGGTAAAAGACAGCCAATACCCGATAAATATCGGCAATTTTAGCGAATTTCTGCCTTCATCCGCTCAAGGGTTTGCTGCATTTGGTCGAACATCATTTGCGGAGTCATACCAAATTGACCTAGTTGGGTTTTTAGCTGTTCTACGGTCATTTGGGCGGAGAAATCCTCAGATAACTCAAAACGCTTCATAAATATCTTGTAGCGTTCCATTAACTCCTCCATCCTATCGATAAAGATGATTTTACCCTCTCGATCGAATTTCCCGTACTCGCTGCCCAGTTGTGTGAGGGACTGGTAATCCTCAAATAGCTGTCTAGCTTCCTGTTGAACCACTTCTGAGTCAAAGAATCCCATAATCTTAAAACTGCTTATCGTCGATAGTTATTCTTCCCCCTATTTTATTTTAGTCGGGGAAAAAGTCTAGCTCTGGCCGATTTACGGATTACCGTATTGGGGAAATTGAGAGGATCACAAACGGCCTCCCCTCGCGGTTTATCCTAAATCCAGTTATTAAAAACCGATTATCTATTCCGCCTTTTGCCTCTTGCCTCTTGCCTTTTGCCTATCCTGATATGTTACCTATACTTAACGGATTGAGTATTAACCGTTGCCCCAGGGAGTTTAAGATAAAAAGTGAAAAATCAAAAATTGTCCTTTAACTGCTCCACAGTGGCTATTTCGCTAAATTTGGGCTGCAGCCCTTATAATTTGCCAAAACGACGATGACGACCCTGATAATCTTTTAAAGCGAGGTGAAATTGCACTCGATCGAAATCGGGCCAGAGGGTGTCAGTAACGTAGATTTCCGCGTAGGCCATTTGCCAGAGTAAAAAATTACTAATTCGCATTTCACCACTACTGCGAATTAACAGGTCTGGGTTAGGAATCCCAGCAGTATAAAGATACTGTTCAAAGAGAGATTCATCGATCGCTTCCGGGGAGATTAAACCCTGTTGCACCTGACGAGCGATCGCCTGACAAGCTTGCACGATCTCCTCTCGGCCACCATAATTAGTAGCTACCGTAAATTGAATACCGGAATTTTTGCTAGTTTCTGCTTGAGATTTAGCAATTTCCCGTCTTAAAGACTCTGGCAAGGCTGATAAATTACCAATAAAGCGAATTTTAACATTTTCCTGCATCATTTCCTCTAATTCGCGCCGCAAAACCCGCTCGAATAGAGTCATTAAAAACTCTACTTCCTCGAGGGGACGACCCCAATTTTCCGTAGAAAAAGCATAAGCGGTCAAAGCGGGAATACCCCAGTCACGACAACAGCGCAGCAAGTCTTTGAGCGCATCTACTCCCCGTTGATGGCCCATAATCCGCGGCAAACCACGATTTTTCGCCCAACGACCGTTCCCATCCATAATCACTGCGACGTGCTGAGGCAAACGGTTTTTATCTAAATCCGTAGGTAATTCTGGTGATAAGCTCGGTTTAAGAGTCATTTTCTATCTTTGGGGGTTGCGCTGGGCGAACGGGAGAACTTTTCTAAGATTAGACGACCTTTTAAGCCAATTGTACGCCCTAAACGTCCCCAACTCGGTGCGACCACTTCCCCCTCTCCCGACGGAGAAAACTTCGCTTCGAGCAGCTCTTTTAGTTTACTGCTGGTTAAAGGCCGATCCAAATTACCCCCCGACGCGAGGGAAATCGAGCCGGTTTCCTCAGAAACCACAATACAGATACAATTATCTAGCCTTTCGGTAATGCCCATGGCTGCCCGATGACGGGTGCCTAATTGCCTAGAGGTACTGCGCTCCGATAGGGGTAGAATAACACCAGCGGCCACCACTCGATCGCCGCGGATAAATACGGCCCCATCGTGCAGTAAAGTTTTAGTTTGAAAAATAGTTTGAATTAATTCCTTAGATACTTCGCCATTTAGCGTCACCCCCGGATTGACAAACACCCTGGTGTCGAGATTGCCACTGGTTTCTAATACCATCAGCGCACCGGTGCGATTTTGAGATAGATCCTTCACCGCGTCCACTAACTCATCAATGACATTATCGGTCTTGGGAGTGGGGGAACTTTTTTTAAATAATTCCCACACTTGACCTTTGCCCAATAATTCTAAAAAACGGCGGAATTCCGACTGAAAAATCACAGCAATCGCCACTGCTGCCCCCAAAATCAATTTTTCTAGGACTAACCCTAGCAAGCGCAATCCTAGGGCATCGCTAATCACCGAGGCTAGCATTAAATAGATTAGTCCTCGTACCATCCAAAAGGTACGCCGCTCGCCGATAATTAGCAGCAGCATATAGGTAAGCAGCAGAACTAACCCAAAGTCTAGGACTGACAGACCATGGCTGAGAATCCAGGACAATAACCGGCGAGGGTCCAGAAAAAAACCCGACATGGGGGGACAATAGCGATGAGGTTTATATTAAGGAGAGTCGAGTGGGTAGGCGGTCTTGACGCAGCAGATCCGCCAGATTTTCCCGTTCAAGGATCAGATTAGCTTCTCCGTTGTGGACAATTACCGCCGCCGGACGGGGTAAGCGGTTGTAATTAGAAGCCATACTGTAGTTATAGGCTCCTGTGGCTAAAACCACTAAAATATCCCCCGGGTTGGTTTTCGGTAGCGTAATATCCTTAATTAGAATATCGCCGGATTCACAATGTTTTCCAGCTATTGTCACTACTTCCTGACATTCTTGACTCATTTTATTGGCGACCACGGCCCGGTAAACCGATTGATAGGTAATCGGTCGGGGATTATCGGACATTCCGCCATCGACGGCGATATAGGTGCGGATTTCGGGGATTTCTTTGCGATTACCCACTGTATAGGCCGTTACGCAAGCGGTGGCAATCAGAGAGCGTCCCGGTTCGGCAATAAGCAGCGGATAAGCGATACCTCTTTCCTGACAAGCTTTGGCCACTGCTAAGGACACTGCTTGCACCCATTCCTCGATACTTGGGGGGTCATCACTTTCGAGGTAGCGAATCCCTAAACCACCACCGACGTTTAATTGCTCTAGGGGTAAACCCCGTTCTAAACCTAATTTAAACCAGTCTGCTAAGACAGCGGCTAAGTCTTGGTGGGGTTGACGTTCAAAAATCTGGGAACCGATATGAGCGTGTAAACCCAGACAATTCAGCTGCGGATGAGCTAAAACATAGTCAAATACCGCTTCGATTTGATGGGGGTCAAAACCAAATTTACTGTCTAAGTGACCCGTGCGAATATATTCGTGGGTGTGGCACTCGATGCCGGGGGTTAAACGCAATAGGATCGGAATAGGGTTATCAGGACGATTTTCGCCTAATTTAACCAGATTTTCTAACTCTAGCCAGTTATCAACGATAATAATGCAGTTATGCTCAATCGCATATTCTAACTCAGCGATCGATTTGTTATTACCATGAAAGTATATCGGCACATCAGTTTTATTGATCTGGTCTAAAGCGGTTAACACCGTGTGAATTTCTCCGGCCGACACCACATCAAAACCTAATCCTTCACTAGCGACCACGGCCGATACGGCCAGGCAATTCCACGCTTTCGAGGCATAAATTACCCTAGATTCTCCGGGATAATGAGTCTGGAAACCTTGCAGATATTGACGACAGGCAGTGCGGAGGGTGACTTCATCGACAATATACAAGGGTGAACCAAAACGTTCCACTAGGGTGGTCACATCGCAACCACCGATTTCTAGACAATCGCGGTTATTAACCTTGGCCGTCAGGGGTAACAGGGTTTGATTCGGGGATAGACAATCTTGATAGGCTAAATATTTTTGTCCGGAATTGCTGATTTTAGGTTCAGTTGATAGCATGATCGGTGTTTTTTGTCAAGAAATCGATAATTTTTGTTACAATCTCCGCGCATCCCCGATTCAGTTAAGGGAATTTTGACCGTCGGTGATCTAGATAACCAAAATAGTTCTCTCTTTCAGTGTACGATCAACGACCCGCTAAAAATCCCTTTTTTGTCAGGAAAAAATCGAGCAGCCACCCCGAAATAGTGGTAATAGTATTGAAGGAGTGGTCTTAAAAGTGATGATATGACTGACCAGAATGGCGTGTTAGTAGAAGAACAGAGCGAGGATATTACCCGTAAGATGAGTCAATTAGCCACCGAGTCGCCGAAAAATCAATTACAGATTCTGACACAATTAGCTGGGGACGGAGAAGCTGGCCTAACTGTGTTGAGAGATTTTTTATTAGCCCTGCGGCCCACTCCTGTTAATCTGGTGACAGGTAAGGCCTATCAGTTGCTCTATCAAGATAATAGCGCTCAGAGCAAGGAGTTTTTAGCTAATTATTTCCCCACGGGTATTGTTCCCCTCGATAGTGCTAAGGGTATCGATTATCGACTTTTACAGGAATTATTGGCTAAACAGGATTTTCAAGCTGCCGATAGTCTCACCCGTCAAAAACTCTGTGAATTAGCAGGAGAAGGAGCAATACAGAGGAAATGGGTCTATTTTACGGAAGTAGAAGCTTTCCCCGCTGTGGATATTCAGACTATTGATAATCTTTGGTTAGTTCATTCGGAAGGGAAATTCGGTTGGTCGGTGCAGCGCAAATTATGGATAGGTGTGGGACAAGATTTCCCGAAACTCTGGCCGAAAATTGGCTGGAAAAATGGCAATAATTGGACAAAATACCCCCAAGAATTTATCTGGGATTTAAGCGCTCCCGTCGGCCATTTACCCCTGTTAAATCAACTGCGCGGGGTGAGAGTGGCTGCCTCTTTATTCTCCCATCCCGTCTGGAGCGAAAATTGACTCTCCCCCGCTAACCGCTCGTGCGGTGTAGCGGGGGATTCTTGGTTCATAGGCTCTTGACTAGATCAAACAGGTTTAACCGGACGACCCCCGTCAGACCGCCTCCGCAAGCGTTTTCTAACACGGTCAGTCCGACCGCGTTTTTTCCTCGGTTCTTGATTACCTTTGCTGATGCCGTATCTCTCGGTTCGATGTGACCGCAGGAATCGCATCGGTGAACTCTTTCCGATAACGACTTTTTACCAGTAATCGCACCGCAATTCGGACACTCTTGCGAAGTTCCGTTTTTATCGACCTTAAGATAATATTTTCCCCGTTTCCAAACAACAAATGGTAGTATCTCGTTAATAAAACTACCGATGCCCGAATCCAGAGATTGTTTTCTATAGCGGTAAGCGCTTGAGTGAGATACAGACCAAGCTTTGCCTAGCATGGTTTATAGCTCGTGATACTGTACCTCATACGACTGCACACCGCTATAACGATCCCTCTAGACCAGGAAACAAAGTTAATATCTTCAACGAAGATGTTATCAGCGATATCACAAAGATAATGAGCTAGTTTAAAGTGCCAATCTCTACGAGTGTTAGACACTTTTTCATGTAATCTTGCTATCTTCTCCTGAAGTTTTAACCAATTGTTCGAGCCTTTGACTTTATGTTTCAAGCGTCTTTGTAGCAATTTAAGCTGACTTTGTACTTTCAACAAAAATCGAGGGGCTTTGATTAAATCTCCCCGTGAAGTAGCTACAAAACTTTCAATTCCCGCGTCGATCCCTAAACAGGTTTTCCCAACTGTCATATCGGGAACTAATTCCGGAGATTGGAAGGAAACCGAAACGTAAAATCCCGACGCTTTTCGGATAATTCAAGCTTGTTTAGGCTCGAACCAGGGCGGGTACTCTCTGGATTTCCTAATCCGAATTTTTCCCAATTGTGGAAAATTTAAGTATTCGTCACCTAAGAAGTTTTTTGACAGCGCAGGAAAAACAAAACTCCGCATCTTTTTCTTAAATCTAGGAAAGCCAAAGCCTTTCGATTTCATGTCAGAAAACGCCTTATCTAAAGTTTTTAAGACTTGCTGTAAGACTTGAGCGTTAACCGTCTTTAATATCGGATAAACTTTTTTAGCTTCCGTTAGATTTTTAGCTTGAACGAAGTAATTAGGATAGGGTTCATACGCAGGAATTATGTACTCGGAAACTAACGAACAACGATCCGCAAGACACTTTCGAGAGTTTAACCAATCTTTCCGTTCTGAGAGTGCGTAATTGTAAACGCTTTTACAAACATCGAGAATGTGGACGATCTTTTGTTCCTGTTGCCTGTTTACCTTTAGTTTGTACTGGTAGGTAAGCGTTATCACTGTCGTTCGCGAGGGTGATGTACAATCAGATTATAACATTTACCGCCTAATATGTTAACTGATTACCATCATGGATTTCGCTCTGTTTACAAACTTACTGCTCACGTCGTATTTGTCATCAAATATCGGCGGAAAGCTATTAACGATGAAATCTTAGCCCGACTTAAAGAAATCTTTGCGTCAACGCTCACGAAATGGGAAAGCGCGTTGCTTGATTTCAACGGTGAATCGGATTACGTTCACCTGATTATTGATTACAAGCCTGACATCGCTTTATCCAAACTAATCGCTAACCTTAAAACAGTTAGTAGTCGCTTAATTAGAAAAGAATTTCCGGATTTGGCGGCAAAGTATTTCGACAATAAACCTTATTTTTGGACGGGAGCTTATTTTGTGGCTAGTTGTGGCGGCGTTACCGTCGAACAACTAAAAAAATACGTCGAGAACCAAAACTCCCCGAAAGTGGAAACGCTACCGCGTTAGTTTCATTCTGGTGGCGATTCTACGCGGTTTAACGGGAGTCCTCTGGCTCCATTGAGATAGATTGAGAATACTTGTACAGCTAGTGTATCAGCTTTCTACATTTTCGGGACAATTTCCTCTAAGGCCGCTTCTAGATTAGGATAGCGATAGTCAAAACCGATCGCTTGGGTGGCTTTTGGCAGCACTTCTTGACCTTCTAAGACGATTTTTGCTCCTTCTCCCAAGAGAATTTCGAGGGCAAAATCTGGCACCGGCAACCAAGAAGGACGCTTCATTACTTCCCCTAAAATCTGACAGAATTCTTTCATCCGCACGGGATTGGGTGCAGTAGCGTTGAAAGTGCCGCTAATTTCTGGGCGATCGAGACAATAGATAATTAAATTAATTAAATCATCCCGATGAATCCAAGAAAACCACTGACGACCGCTGCCAATCGGTCCGCCGGCAAAAAGTTTGAAGGGTGGGATCATTTTCCCTAAAGCACCCCCATTGCCTAAAACAATACCAGTGCGAAGAATGACTAAACGAGTGCCGTAATCTTTAACTTTTTGGGCGGCCGTTTCCCACTTTTTACAGACATCTGCCAGAAAATCGCCACCGGGAGGGCTGTTTTCGTCAAAACTAGCGGTTTCACTGGTTCCATAGTAACCGATCGCCGAGGAGTTAATTAAAACTTTCGGTTTCTGGGCAGCAAGTGCGGTCGCAACGCGCTCGCTACGCGAGATCGCCTCGACAATTTTCTCGGTGCCGATTTGCCGACTAGCGACGATTGCCTGTTTTACTTCACCGGTCCAGCGTTCCGAAATCGGTTCTCCCGCTAGATTAACCACCGCGTCACATCCAGAAATCTCTTTTTGCCAATCCCCCGATTCTGTGGCGGTATAAGGGATAATCTCTATCTTAGGATAGATTGACTTTGGGTAAATTCTTCGGGCTTTATCGGCATTGCGCGTCAAAATTAGGATGTCATCGCCACGATCATGGAGTTTGACCACCAATCTACTACCCACAAATCCCGTCGCCCCAGTAATCGCTATTTTCATGGTTTATTGACTAAATTTATCCTTATTTTAGCTGGTTTTTAACTATCAGAACTCAGGAGTCAGGAGTCAGGAGTCAGAAGTCAGGAGATTATTTTTATTTATTCTCCCTACTCCCCACTCCCCAATTCATAATTCATAATTCATAATTCATAATTCCCACTCCTGTCTTCTCACTTATCCTGATACCCCATCCCGTTAGCGGCTGCATAACGATTCATAAAGCGCATAAAACGCTCCCAGTGTTCATCGGTGATTTCAAAACCACATTCTACCCGTTGAATTTCATCTCCTTCATCTCCTCCAAAAATAAATTTAGTCGAGTTGGGAATCACTGTAATCACTCCTTCCTCATCGGTGAGACGGAGATCACCGTAGGTACGGGTGGTGAAACTTTGGAAACGTTCGATCGCTTTCAGGGTTTTAAAAGTCATCAGGACATTGCGAATCCCGGTATTTTTATTTTTGCGGAGACTAACACCGCTTAATTCTTCTGATAAACCGACAAAAAACTCGATCGTGGGAGTGGTCATAGGTATAGCTATAAAATTTTAGTTATTGATTTTCTCTTAATTACTTTGGAAGGGGAAAAGTAGTTCATGATTACTAATAAAGTAACCATGAACCGAAAAACAAGCTATTCCGCTTCTCCACCTTGGATTTTGAGGAGGAGAAAACCCCAAGCTAATCCGACAAGGACGAGAACGCTCGCCACGATCGGCCCATTAAATAACATACTTTCTGCGGTCATGGTGATTGCTCCTGAGCCTACAATAATCGATCAACAGATCAATGGTATTTTAACCTACGAAGGCGATCGACTGCAGCCGGACTAGGGCAAAATTGAGGGAGAAAATCGGCAAATAAATTTGAGAACTTTACTAGTATATATGTTCTAGCTATGCCGCCCCTCTCCTCAAGGAAGGATGCTCACCCCGATGCTAGATATTTTTAATACTATCTTTATATTTGCCGTCGCCACTTTGTGTTAGGGTCTTATCTGCTTAATTCTCCACTTATACTAGAAAAATTAAGTATTGATAACTATTGGTGATGACTGGTAAAAAATCCTTTATGCTCAAGATTAAGTTAATATTATTCTTAGGTTTGTTGCTGCTGAGTTGTCAATTGACTAATCTCAATGGTAATAATAGTTCAATGGCTCAGATTACAACTGAGAATCAAGGGCAAATATTACCGATCACGGCCAAAGCAGATATTAATGGTCAGATGATTGAATTAGAAGTAGCTCAAACCCCAGAACAACAGGCCAAGGGTTTAATGTATCGCTTGTCTTTGGAGAAGAATCGTGGTATGCTATTTCCCTTTGCACCACCTCTGATAGCCCGGTTTTGGATGAAAAATGTCTCGATTCCTCTAGACATGATTTTTCTAAAAGATGGTATAGTAAAAGCAGTTTTGCTCAATGTCCCCCCTTGTGCTGTGGATCCTTGTCCTGTCTATGGGCCAAATACCATGGTTAATCAAGTGATCGAACTAGCTGGGGGTCGAGCCAAAGAATTAGGAGTGAAAGAAGGAGATAAAATTAAGATTGAGTCTATCTCAAGACCTTAATTTTTGAAAATGGTTTTAACTTTCTTATGGAAAGTGTGCCTTGTCCGGAAATATAAGTATGGCTTTTAGAAGCTATTAGGCATTTATACTGTTTAAAATCTAACCATATCGATTAAGATTTTCATAGTCTATCAAATGATAGATTGAATAATCTTCACACTTGCTATAGATTAAACAGAGACAAAATTCTGCTCGCTCTAACGGGACTATCTTAAGAGAGCCGGCGATTTTTAGGAAAGCACTCTCTATCCTCTATCATCGAGATAGCTTAGATACAGAGAAAACGTTCGCTAGACTAACCGTCCTTGAAACCGATCAGGTGGTGTTTTGTTAAAATCACGAGATGTACTATTGAGGAAAAAAATACCCCTATGTCAACGATTGCCTATTCCCAATTCCGACAATTTCTGCAAGAGGAATTGTCCCTTCCCCAAGAATCGATCGCTATGGCCGAGCGCTCGATCCAATCTGATAAAATTCATTTACCGATGATTCTCTGGCAGTACGGTTTAGTGACCTTGGAACAATTAGACAAAATTTATGATTTTCTCGAAGAGGTAGTCTAATCTTACAATTGCTCACTATTGACAAGGAGAATAATTGCCATGGCTGCTGATAGTTTCTGGCACAATTTGAAAATTCAGATTCCAAAAACTACTAATCATCACCTGAGAAGTGGGTTATTTAAACCCACTTTTTTAATAGCTATACAATTGAGAATTATCGATTAACTGCTCAGTCCATGAAACCCCATGACCAATTTGCCAAAAACTACCTTGAACAATTACTTTCTCCCCTGGGAATCGTCGAAATCAGCAAAGAAGTCAGCGACGAAACTCGACAGATAGATTTATTTTTTTCCCCCAATCCCGAACCCAACCCCGATTATCTGGGATTATTAGGCAGAATTGTCCTTAATACTGTCTTAATTGAACCCTATCGCAATCCTCCCAACCGGAGCGAGATTCGTAATTGTTTAGCGAAACTTTTGACGATTTTGGCCGAACTGCAAAGACAAGCTAAACGGGAAAATCAGAGTTACAATGAAGACAATTCCCCTCGTTTATGGATTTTATCCCCTTCCGCTAGTCTGACTCTTTTAGAGAGTATTGGGGCAGAATTAGACCCAGATTGGCCAGAAGGAGTCTATTTTCTTCCCGCGCTTTATCGCACGGCAATTATCGCTATTAATCAATTGCCTGTGACTGCTGAGACTCTCTGGTTAAGATTATTAGGAAGGGGAAAAACTCAAAACCAAGCGGTGCGAGAATTGTTAGAATTACCTCAAGGTAATGCTTTTCGGGAAAATGTCCTGGAATTATTAATTAGTTGGCGGGTTACTATGGAAATAAATAACATCCTAGAAACTGAAGATAGAGAGGTGTTTATGACCTTATCTCAAACCTATCAGGAATGGAAGGAAGCAACTAAACAGGAAGGACGACAGGAAGGACGACAGGAAGGAAAACTGGAATCTATTCCCCGTTTGCTTGCTTTGGGTTTAAGTGTGGAACAAATCGCTCAAGCTTTGGATTTAGACTTAGAACAAGTCCGACAAGCTATTCAAGAAACTCCATGAAACCCCATGACCAATTTGCCAAAAACTACCTTGAACAATTACTTTCTCCCTTGGGAATCGTCGAAATCAGCAAAGAAGTCAGCGACGAAACCCGACAGATAGATTTATTTTTTTCCCCCAATCCCGAACCAAAACCCGATTATCTGGGATTATTAGGCAGAATTGTCCTTAATACTGTCTTAATTGAACCCTATCGCAATCCTCCCAATCGGAGCGAGATTCGCAATTGTTTAGCGAAACTTTTGACGATTTTAGCCGAACTGCAAAGACAAGCTAAACGGGAAAATCAGAGTTACAATGAAGACAATGCCCCTCGTTTGTGGATTTTATCCCCTTCCGCTAGTCTGACTCTTTTAGAGAGTATTGGGGCAAAATTAGACCAGGATTGGCCAGAAGGAGTCTATTTTCTTCCCGCGCTTTATCGCACGGCAATTATCGCTATTAATCAATTGCCTGTGACTGCTGAGACTCTCTGGTTAAGATTATTAGGAAGGGGAAAAACTCAAAACCAAGCGGTGCGAGAATTGTTAGAATTACCTCAAGGTAATGCTTTCCGGGAAAATGTCCTGGAATTATTAATTAGTTGGCGGGTTAGTATGGAAATAAATAACATCCTAGAAACTGAAGATAGAGAGGTGTTTATGACCTTATCTCAAACCTATCAGGAATGGAAGGAAGCAACTAAACAGGAGGGACTCGAACAAGGACTAGAACAAGGACTAGAGCGAGGACTAGAGCGAGGACTAGAGCGAGGAAAACTAGAGGCTAAACTGGAATCTATTCCCCGTTTGCTTGCTTTGGGTTTAAGTGTGGAACAAATCGCTCAAGCTTTGGATTTAGACTTAGAACAAGTCCGACAAGCGGCGCGAGAGTAAAGGTGGAGAGTTAAAACGCAAAAATGCCACAATGGATAAAATAGGCATTTTCTGACTAACTGACATCCTCTATGAGTAACCACCTAAGCGGAAGCGAGATTCGCCAGCGATTTTTAGACTTTTTTGCGGCCAGAAACCATAAAATTCTCCCTAGTGCCTCTCTAGTCCCAGAAGACCCCACCGTTTTGCTGACTATTGCGGGAATGCTCCCTTTTAAACCGATTTTCTTAGGGCAAAAGACCCCAGAATTTCCCCGCGCTACCACTTCTCAAAAATGTATTCGCACCAACGATATCGAAAATGTCGGCCGAACTGCCAGACATCATACTTTTTTTGAGATGTTGGGCAATTTTAGCTTTGGTGATTATTTTAAAGAACAAGCGATCGCCTGGGCCTGGGAATTGTCCACAGAAGTTTTTAACCTTCCCCCCGAAAGATTAGTCGTTAGTGTCTTTAAAGAGGATGAGGAAGCTTTCGCTATCTGGCGCGATAAAATCGGTATTCCTGCCCATCGTATCCAAAAAATGGGCGAAGCGGATAACTTTTGGGTATCGGGTCCCACGGGTCCCTGTGGTCCCTGTTCGGAAATTTACTACGATTTTCACCCGGAATTAGGGGATAAAACCATCGATTTAGAGGATGATAGCCGTTTTATCGAGTTTTATAACCTCGTCTTCATGCAGTATAACCGCGACGCGGATGGCAATCTGACACCCCTAGCGAATAAAAACATCGATACGGGGATGGGTTTGGAACGGATGGCGCAAATCCTGCAAAAAGTCGCCAATAACTACGAAACTGACCTAATTTTCCCGATTGTCGCTGAAGCGGCCCGGTTAGCAGCGATAGACTACCAGAAAGCGGACGAAAAAACGAAAGTTTCCCTAAAAGTCATCGGTGATCATGTGCGTTCAGTAGTACACATGGTGGCGGATGGTATCTCAGCATCGAATACTGACAGAGGTTACGTCCTGCGTCGTCTGATTCGGAGAGTAGTACGACACGGGCGTTTGATCGGTATTGAAGGTCAATTTATCACCAAAGTGGCGGAAGTGGCGATCGCTCTTTCCGAGTCCGTCTATGGCAATGTTCGGGAACGAGAAAGGGTGATCAAGGCAGAATTAGAGCGAGAGGAAGCGAGATTTTTAGAAACCCTAGAAAGAGGCGAGAAACTGCTCGAATCGATTCTAGAAAAAGAAAAAAGCCAGATTTCGGGAGTCGATGCCTTTACCCTTTATGATACCTATGGCTTCCCCCTCGAACTCACTCAAGAAATCGCCGAGGAGCAGGGTTTAAGCGTCGATACGGCGGGTTTCGAGGAGGAAATGAAAAAACAGCAGCAAAGATCAAAAGCCGCCCACGAAACCATAGATTTGACGGTACAGGGCAGTTTAGATAAGCTGGCAGAACATATTCACCCGACGGAATTTCTCGGTTATACGGATTTGCAAGCAACCGCAACAGTAACGGCGGTTTTAGTCGCCGGTAAAACGGTGGAATCGGCCGCAGCAGGCACTGAGGTGCAGGTAGTTCTCGATAAAACCCCTTTTTATGCCGAATCGGGTGGACAAATCGGTGATAAGGGTTATTTAACTGGCGATAATCTGCTTATCCGCGTGGAGGATGTGCAGAAAGAATCGGGGATTTTTATCCATTTTGGCCGGATTGAGCGGGGAGTCGTCACCACCGGCGATACAATTAATGCTCAGATCGATCGCTCCTGTCGTCGTCGCGCTCAAGCTAATCATACCGCGACCCATCTGCTACAATCGGCCCTGAAAAAGCTTGTCGATGGGGGGATTTCCCAAGCAGGTTCCCTCGTCAGTTTTGAGCGCCTCCGTTTTGATTTTAACTGTCCTCGTCCCCTGACTAGCTCTGAATTGCAACAGGTGGAAGAACAGATTAACACTTGGATTGCCGAAGCGCATGACACCGAGATAGCGGTGATGGGATTGGAAGAAGCGAAGCAAAAGGGAGCTATTGCCATGTTTGGCGAGAAATACGGCTCAGAAGTGCGAGTTATTGATATTCCTAGCGTTTCTATGGAATTATGCGGGGGAACTCACGTTAAAAATACCGCCGAGATCGGTTTATTTAAAATCATCTCCGAGACGGGAATCGCTGCGGGAATTCGTCGCATCGAAGCGGTGGCCGGCCCTGCCGTGTTAGCATACCTGAATGAACGGGATCAGGTGGTGCGGGATCTGTGCGATCGTTTTAAGGTCAAACCTCTGGAAATTCCTGATCGCATTACGGCCCTACAATCAGAGTTAAAGGGGACACAAAAGCAGTTAGAAGCGGTTAAACAGGAGTTGGCACTAACTAAATCGGATGCTTTGCTATCTCAAGCTGAATCTATCGGCGAATTTAAGCTATTAGTCGCTTCTTTGGGCGATATTGATGCCAATGCTTTGATGGCCGCAGCCGAAAGACTACAGCAAAAATTAGGGGAAGGGGCAGTGGTTTTGGCCTCGACTCCCGCAGCTGATAAAGTGAGTTTAGTGGCCGCTTTTAGTCCCCGGGTGATTAAAGATAAGGGTTTACAAGCGGGTAAATTTATCGGTGCAATCGCTAAAATCTGCGCTGGTGGTGGTGGTGGTCGTCCCAATTTAGCTCAAGCTGGGGGACGGGATGCTAGTAAGTTAAGCGAAGCTTTAGCTAAGGCCAAAAGTCAGTTAACTAGCAGTTTACAATAGTGTTAAGGGTGGGCATTTTGTCCACCTTTAAAAAATTAGTTATCCTCTCGGTGTGATTGGTAAAAATAATATGGAACTACTGATCAAGAATTTGGGGTCAATTAGAAATAATAATCAAGCAATAGATTTAACCAAGAAGTTTTATACTTTTATTGGCTACAACAATAGTGGCAAAACCCTAGTTTCTCAGCTTTTATGGACAATTTTTAATCATGACAATATTAGAAAGTTTTCCGAAAATACCCAAATTGATTCTTTAGTAATTGACTCTGAAAAACCTATTAAAAAAATTACGATCAATCAAGAATTAATCGATGAGATTCTCAATAAATTTAGCCAGTTTATTGAAAAAGAAGTTGTTAATACCTACAATCTTGATGCTAGTATTAAAGAAACGATTATTGGTTCCAATAAATTAATTTTTCAAGCGGATATTAAAGAATTTAAAGAGACGGAATTTCAACCAACTTTTTCGGTTCGTGTTGCAGGAAATAATGATCTGGAGTATTTACAGATTAGCAAGCGCAAAGGTAGCCTAACAATAAATATAAAAGAACTTAATATACCTGAGAAAGTATTTGATCAAATACCCAGAGACTTTTTTGAGAGATTTAACCCATACAAGGAATCAGTAATTATTCCGTCAATAATAAGAGTGCTTTTGTCTCCGATACAAGATACTTTTTTTATCCCCGCTAGTCGTAGCTTTTTTCCTGTTTTCTACCAGTACATTTATGAGATAGAAAGAAATAAGAGAATTGAGTCTAACCGTCTATTTTTAGAATTAATAGAAAATATTGATGATGATAGTGACAGTAATGAAGATAAATTAAAACGTCTTCGGGAACAATTACCCAAAAGGTCTTATACAGAACCAATGAATAAAGTGATTGAGTCGCTTTATTCTCTCAATACCAAGAAAAAAATTAATTCAGTTTATAATTCTCTGATTGAAAAAATGATCGGATTAATGGGAGGAGAAATCACGATTTCTAGCCTAGAATTGATCGCACCTATTCAATTTTCTTTTAAATTCGATGAAAGCAAAGATTTACCTATGTATCTAGCTTCATCTTCAGTCAATCAGTTGACTATCTTGTATCTTTATCTCAAATATTGGGCCAAGGAAAAAAACAATTTTTTGATGATAGATGAACCAGAAGTTAATTTGCATCCCGAAAATCAAATTCGCTTAATGGATATTTTAGTTCAATTTGTCACCGAGCATAATAATCGGGTTTTGATCACCACCCATAGCCCGATTTTAACCGATATTCTCAACAATTATGTTTATCTTCATACCTTAAAAAGTTATGATGTTGATGTCACAAAAATTATTGAAGATAATCAATTAAAAAATTTAAATCCAGAAATTTCAATTGCTAAAGAAGACTTAGGAGTTTACTTTTTCACGGGTGATAAAATTATTGATTATGGAACCAGTCAATATGGTGTTTATTTTCGTAATTTTACAGAAGTTATCAACTCTGTGCAGAAATCTGGAGAAATTTTAACCAATCATATCTATTTAGCAGAGAATGAGTAAGTCTAACTCAAAAAAAGAAATATTTTCCCTTAGACAAGAGTTTCATCAAGCTTTAGAAAAATCGGGTTTTATTGAAGAAATCTGCCTTAGTCAGGATGAGTATATTCAAATTCTAGAAACAAATAAGAGCGATTTAAAGAAAGTAGTTATTAATCACTTACAGTTATCGTCTAAAAATGACAAAAATATATCTACAGAAGTAGATAAAATCTGGGTTATCAATTTAGAAAAAGAGTTACCCGGTATCTCTGCTTCTGGCAAAACCCCTGAAAAAGCTATATTAGTTTTACAGAGAAAAGTCAATGATGCTGGTAAATTTCTCAATTATCATCTGCAAATTTGTTTAATTGAACTCAAAGCATCCCTACAGGCAAAAAAAGGCAAAGAAAGCACATTAAAGCAGATTGCTGGTAAATTTCAAAGCGGGATGAATAGAATCTATATGCTTCTGACTCTCAATAATCATGCTAATCCCCAGAAAAACTATCAAGATACAGAAATATTTGTGCATTTCAGAGGAATCATTTTTTATAATCGTAACGAAATTAGTGAGATTGCCAAAGAAAATGAGCCAGACTATAATTCGAGCGAGAGTACCTTATATAAAATTCTCTCTCCATCTACAACATCAAATTTATTAACCCTAGAAACCCTATTAGAAGAACGAGATAAAATCGTCGTTAGGTTTATCAAAAATCCCAATCAAAATCAAAATTATATCACCATAGGACTGAAAGAATTACTCTGAATAAATGCTGCTTCTCTGCAATATTGACAAGCTTTTTAGCTGGCAGCCTTTCACTGTTTACTGTTTACTGGACGGCTACGCCGTGCCTTTGGCAACACTGAAAAAAAACCGCCACTCTCCTATACCTTTTAAACAGGATTTAGTATAATTTTGATGGGCAAAAATTGCTATTAACTACCCGGAGGGGGAATTACAGGAATTTCGATCCCGTCCGGCGCTAAGGGGGGAGGTGTGGGGGTTAGTTCTGGCTGGTCAACAGGTTCAGGTGTACTAACTAAGGGAATATTTTCCAGCACGGGAAGACGGGGAGTGATGGGTTGGGAAAACATCGCTTGAATTGCCGCTTTTCTGGTTTCTGGAGGTTCCAAAGCTTGCTGCCAGAGACTTTCATAGAAGAAGAAAATCACCCCTAAACCCCGTTGACGAGCAGCCAATACCTTTTCTTCAATAAAGGGTAGGGCAATCGGTCGATTGCGTAAACCGGTTAAAACTCCCACACCAGTGGGGATAGTTTGCTGGGTTTCCTGAATTTCGGGACGCTCTAATTGCTTGAGAAAACTGGGCAGATCGGGACGATAAACCTGTACGATTAACTCATCGACTAATCCTTGCCGCACCCAACCGAGCCAATCCTGTAAATGACCATTATAGGCGAATTCGTAGGGATTAGGGGCGATCGAAAGCAGTATATTCGGTTTAATTGCCTCAATTGATTCTTTGAGATTAGCCAGAAAAGCAGTGATTTTATCGGCCCGCCATTTTGTCCATTCGGGATCCCGGGGGTTAGCCGGAGGTGTTTTTTCCGTTTCCTGTTGATAAAGGGCGATAGTATAGGGATCATAGCCGAATTCGTTGGGTAAACTCAGATGATCGTCGAATTGGATGCCGTTAATATCGTATTGTCCCACCACTTCCAAGACTAATTCCCGCAGAAAATTCTGCACCTCGGGACGGAAAGGATTCAACCACACCACCTCACCGGCTGCCCCCACCCAAGTGGTCCCTCCGTCGCGTTTTTGGGTTAACCAGTCCTGATGTTTTAAGGCTAATTCTGAGGTGGGAGGGGCCATAAATCCGAATTCAAACCAAGGAATGACCAATAATCCCCTTCCACGGGTTTGTTCCACCAATTCTGCCAAGATATCTTGTCCCTGCACTCCCGTAGGCACAAAAGGCTGTATTCCTTCCCGTTGAGCGATCGCACTAGGATAGAGAGCATAACCGGAATTCCAAACCACGGGATAGATAGCATTAAAATTAAGATTAACTAATTGCTCGATCGCCTGTTGTCGTTTATCCCTGTCCATCAGCATCGCAGTATCGTTGGTGGTAATCCAAACACCGCGGATATCAGGATCTCGACTTTGAGAGAAAGCGGCAGAAAAATAGCCTAAGAATAGGACTATGAGAAAAGATGCTAAGAATAGTAGTATAGGGAGCTTTTTAAGAATTTGCCGCCAAATGCTGGTCGGAATTAGAAAAGTCATTTCTTTAAGGTGAAGATTAACGCTTTTAACTGGTTATGATAACAGCTTTGCTCAACTCTTTCAGGCTAGATTGACCCAGAATATATATTTGCCTATTTCTTCCCTCGCCACAATTGACCTTGAGGATAGAAATAATCAAGACGAATATCGAATTGATCTAGGGCCAGTAATAACCGATTGGAAGGACGAAAAAGAAATAAGTTGACCCCTGGAATTTCTAGGACTTCTTTTAACTTATCGGTATCGGGGTTAGTGGTAGTCAGGAAGTATTGTACATCAGAATTAAGACGATAATTAAGGGAAAGCAAATCACCTAAGTTAGTCCAGTCATTACCTTCGTCGCTGATAATAATGGCATTGGGTACAGCATTGATTTTTCTGGCAACTTCGCCATTCCAATAACTAGGAACTTTTGCCCAAGTAGTTTCGGAAAGAGCATTATTAAAGTTTGATATTATACTAGCAGTTAACAAAAAAATCAAGATAATTTTACCGAAAATTCTACCTTGATTAAGCAATTGTGATAAGAAAAAAGCCACAGTTATATAGATAGTAGGAAAGGACGCAATTAGATAACGGGTGACAGTTGATCTAGTGGTGGTCAAAATTAGATCGGGAATGACTAAAGCTAGGAAAGGTACTAGGGTTGAGGTAATCAGAAAAGTAAAAGCTATCGGGTTATTGTAGCGATAAACTCGCTCAAAAGCATAGATAGTTAAGATTAAAAAAATTAGTCTATATATATAGGTGAAGATGTTATTAAAACCAAAATCGCTATCGCTAAATGGAGAAGTAAAAGTTAAGAGCCATAATTTACCAAACAATCCCCAATCGAGATAGTTAACGGCAGCCCAACTGGTGGAGTTAAAGGCCCTTTGAGAGTTAGTTAAAAAAACCTGTAACCAGGGTATATATAAAATTATCATTGTTAACCCAGATAACAGGAAAAATATCAAGTTATTTTTTCGCTCTGGTTTCATAACAAGATACCAAATTATCAAGACTGCTTGAGCAAATAAGTTGAGAATAAAAAAGAGATGGGTGTAGAGTCCGAGAGTATTAGAGAAGGTGTATAAAGACCAATTAACAAGAGTTCTTTTTTTGAGACATTTTAACAGCATTAATTGACTGATTATCGTTAACAAAACTAAAAGACTATACTGACGAGACATTTGAGCAAATATTATATCAACTGGAGAAAGTGCCAATAAAATTACTGCTAAAATTGCCGTTAATTTTGATGCAAATAATTCTAGGGATAGATAGTAAATAAATGGCAGGGAGAGAAGACTAAAAAAAATCGCTAAACTGCGGGAAGAAACGGGAGAAAAACCGAATATTTTTTCCCAATAGCGAGAGATCATAAAGTATAAAGGTGGGTGCTGAGGGTCTTCTTTAGCGAGAGATTTTATTGTATCAAAAACATTACTTTCGGGTTTCAGTTGTTGAAATTTTCCTAATTCTGTGGTAGATAAAAGACGATTTTTAAAGATAGTATCGGCGATTTCCTTTGCTTGATAACCAGTGGTTCTAATCGTGGTGTAGGATTCATCATGCCAATAGATTTTTTTATCGATATTTGCCAAACGAAAAACCACACCGAGAGTTAGGATAATTACCAAAAGTATTAAGAGCCAATTGGTCTTTGTATAATTAATATTTGCTTGCATTTTAATAATTAGAGCGACTTTGTTTAAGATTAAGAAACTTGGTAAATTCCGGTTGAAAAAGTAGCTTAATTGTGCCGGTGGGACCGTTACGGTGTTTAGTAATAATTACTTCGGCCACACCTCGATCGGGACTATCCGGGTTATAATATTCATCTCGGTATAACATCATAATTAAATCCGCATCCTGTTCGATCGATCCCGACTCGCGTAAATCGGACATCATCGGTCTTTTATTATTGCGAGATTCCACAGCGCGACTTAACTGAGAAAGAGCAATTACCGGAGCATGAATTTCTCTCGCTAAACCCTTAAGACTGCGGGTAATTTTAGAAATTTCCTGAACGCGATTATCACCTCCACCTTCCATTAATTGCAGATAATCGATTAAAACTAAGCCCATTTGTCCCTTTTTTTCCGCCTGTAAACGCCGCACTTGGGAACGCATTTGAAGCACACTTAAATTGGCACTATCATCGATATACATGGGCAAATTTAATAACTTTTCTAGTCCCCCAAGAACCTTCTCTAAATCATTTTGTCCCAAACGGCCCGAGCGAATCCGATTACTTTCGATTTTAGCCTCATTCGATAACAAACGTTGGGCTAATTGTTCCTTGGACATCTCCAAACTAAAGATAGCTACAGGTAAATTCTGTTGAGCGATATTATAGGCAATATTAAGAGCAAAAGAAGTTTTTCCCATGGAAGGCCTACCCGCGATAATAACTAAATCCGAGGGTTGTAAACCACTGGTCATCGCATCGAGATCATAAAATTGAGTTTCGATACCGGGTAGAGTGGTCGTCTCCTGCATTTTCTCAATTTCGTTAAAAGTTTCAATTAAAGTATCCCCCAGAAAAATTAAACCCTCCTGGGGTCGTTTTTGGGTGAGACGAAAAATCTTTTGTTCCGATTCATCGAAAACATTTTCTAATTCTAGCGTCGTATCTCTGGCTAATTCGATAATTTCTCCCCCGGTGGAAATTAACTGACGACGCATATATTTATCCATCACTAATTCAGCATAGCGATCAATGTTGGCAGCCGAAACAGTGCGCTCAATTAATTGTAACAATCGCGGCATTCCCCCGATTTCTTCCAGCAGATAGTTATCTTGTAACCAACTGCTAACCGTCATTAAATCCGTCGGTTTTCCCTTCCCTTGTAAAGCAAGTGCCGCACGATAAATATCTTGATGGGTTTTCACATAGAAAGCTTCTGGAATTAAAAAATCACTGATTCTACCTAAAGCTTTTGGATCTAGTAAAATGCCACCTAAGATAGATTCTTCCGCTTCAATATTTTGGGGGGGGAGGGACTGATCGCTAATCATTGTCAATGCTGACCGTGCTTTATCATTAATATTGTATAGTCAGTTTCACCGTAATTAAATACAAATGTTCAGGTTAATGATCGGGGTTGGGTTTTGGGGTTTTAGGGTTTTGGGGTTTTAGTTGAAATTTCCCCACTTCCCCACTTCCCCACACCCCACACCCCACTTCCCCACATCCCACATCCCACACCCCTTGTAAACAGGATTTAGTATGACTTTAATGGACTCCTCTGCGCTCTCCCCGGCCGTTTACTTTATTGGTGCAGGACCCGGAGATCCGGAATTATTGACGGTAAAAGCCTATAAAATTCTCCAAAAAGCCGATGTCATCCTCTTTGCTGATTCCCTCGTCCCCCAACAGATTCTTGAGGATACTCGTCAAGATGCCGAGTTAATTCCCACCAGTAGCATCACCCTAGAGGAAATTATCCCTTTAATGATCGATCGCGTGCGTCGGGGTTTAGCGGTGGTGCGACTGCAATCGGGGGATTTAAGTCTCTATAGTGCCATCCAAGAACAAATTGAGCTTTTGACAGCAGCAGATATCCCCTTTCAGCTAATCCCCGGAATTAGTGCCTTCCAAGGATTAGCGGCCAAATTGGCCCTAGAATTAACGATTCCGGAATTAGTCCAGACAATTATTCTAACCCGGGTGGAAGGAAAAGCCTCTCCCATGCCAGAAAGTGAAGAATTAGCCTCTTTAGCCGCCCATAAAGCCAGTTTATGCCTATATTTAGCCGCCCGTCACGTTGACAAAGCCCAGGAAAAACTCCTACAATACTACGGGCCAGAGCAACAGGTGGCCGTTTGTTTCCGTCTCGGTTGGCCCGACGAAAAAATCTGGGTTGTCCCCCTGTCAGAGATGGCCCAATTAACCCATCGGGAAAATTTAACTAGAACTACCCTTTATCTAATTAGTCCCGCTTTAAACCAGATTACAGGAACTCGATCGCAACTTTATCACCCGCAACATTCCCATCTTTTCCGTCCTCATTCTTAGGTATTTTCTGGGAAATGTACCGAAAGAAATACCTGGTTTCTACCTAAAGATAGATTTAAAGAGCGGCGATTTTGTTTAGGATTATTTCAGGAGGTAGGACAATTTTAAAAAACGTTTAAAATTCGTCTAACAATCCATGCACAGCTGCCCTATATGTTCGGGAATTACCCTTCGTCACCTTGTGGCTAGTCGTGCCTACTGGTATTGTCCTCACTGTCGTCAGGAGGTTCCTAACTTCCTTGATTGCTCCAGTCCTGCCAAGGTAAAGGTAGAGCGAGTTGGAGCGCAAAAAACAGTCTAGATTTGTAAAGTTGGTAGATGGCAATAATGTCTGTGGGATGGGTTAATTTTTAACCCACCCCACTTTATCTGTCTATACATCCCGAGGATTGAGATGACTCATTTCCCAAGTCACATAGGTACCGATCGGACTCCAAATCAGGTAGGGTAAGAGTAGGATGCCCGCCCAAGAAGAAACAGGGAAAACCAATAGCACCAGAAGACAACCCAAGAAAAAACCCGTACCTCCGATAATCGTTCCCGCTTTGAGACTGCGTAGTTTACAGGTGACGGGAGTATAGGCAGTAATAGTCAATTCCACCAACAGATAAAAAGCCATCAAAAACCAGCGATTAGCCGGTTGAGCTTCCCAGACTAAATAAGCAGAAATTGCCCCACAAATATAGATAATTGTCCAGATAAGAGGGATTAATCCTTCAAAGGTTAACCAATCGGGACGACGCAAACGCGCAAACCAACGTACATCGCGAGAATTGAGTAATCCCCCAGCTAACGCTACCAAAAATCCCACGACACCGATAAGCAACCAAGAGGGAATCATGATTTTAAGCTATCCTCCGCTAATTTTGGCTTTGTAACCCGATTCAATGAGAATTTGTAGAATTTTTTGGCGATGATCTCCTTGGATCTCAATGGCATTTTCTTTAACTGTACCACCCGTCCCGCAAGCAGTTTTTAACTGTTTTAATAATTTCGTCAGAGTTTCGGTTTGGCATTGAAAACCTGTAACTATGGTAACGGTTTTTCCCGCCCGACCAGATCGGGAGGTTTGTACTCGCAAATTCTGCTGATTTGGGGGTAATTCAGGAATGGAACGCTCAAAAGCTTGAGAATTGCTTTCATTTCCAAATTCCTGATAGGCAATCCGGTTTTTTTCCTTTGATTTACTCATATAGCAATTATCATACTGGGTTTGGGGTTTGGGGAAGTGGGGAGATGGGAATTATGAATTATGAATTATGAATTATGAAGTGGGGAGAAGGGAGAATAAATAAAGATATAGCGTTTCCTGTTTGCAAGAGGTACATTATCGATGTTGAAAAGCTTAATCAGCAAAAGTTTAAATGTACCACACAGGTGTGAAAAACGCTATAATCTCCCGACTATTGACTACTGACTCCTGACTCCTGACTCCTGACTCCTGACTCCTGACTGCTGATAGCTCTTAATTGGTTGGACTGGCAGCGCATTTGATTAAGTTCAGCTGCCGACATTCGATCGAGATGACCTAAAATCATATTAACTCGACCTTGAGACTTTAATTTTTCTCGATGTCGTGCCAAAAAATCCCAGTAAAGAAAGTTAAAAGGACAGGCTAAATCCCCGACTCGTTGATTTTTTTTATACAGACAACCCCGACAATAATCACTCATTTTATCAATATAGTTGGCCGAGGCGGCGTAGGGTTTGGAGGCGAGAATTCCCCCATCGGCAAATTGTCCCATTCCCAGTACATTAGTCTGCATTACCCAATCGTAGGCATCGATAAAAACACTATGAAACCAGTTTTCAATCTCTTGGGGAGAGCAACCAAAAATTAAGGCAAAATTGCTCAAAATCATTAATCTTTGAATATGATGAGCATAACCAGTATTTTCCACCTGTGATAATACTTGTTTGAGGCAATTCATCTCGGTTTGATTACTATCCCAAAAGAAAGCTGGTAGGGGTTGTTGATGCTCAAACCAATTGAGATTAGCGTAATCTTCTCCCAGATAATGATAAATCCCTTGCATATATTCCCGCCATCCCAACACCTGACGGATAAATCCTTCGATGCTATTTAGGGCTAAATTATCTTTTTTATAGGCAATTTCTGCCCCTTGAATCACTTCCAAAGGCGTTAGTAATCCTAGATTCAGATAGGGAGATAATAGGGAATGCCAGAGGGTTTCTTCTCCCGTTATCATCGCATCTTGGTACGGTCCAAAGTTGGGCAGACAATTAGTAATAAAATGCTCTAATACTTGTAAAGCTTGTCGGCGGTTTACTGCCCAGCAAAAAGGTTTAATGTTTCCATATTTAGGAATATCTAAAGCTTCCACATCAGCGATAACTTGAAGGGTAATTTCATCGGGTTCAAACCAAAGAGGAGCAGCAGTTTTTAAGCCATCTTTGGGCGGTTTACGGTTTTGTTTATCAAAGTTCCATTGTCCTCCTATGGGTTGATTATCCTCGATTAAAATCTGCCATTTTTTGCGACTTTCTCGATAGAAATCCTCTAGTAATAGTCTTTTACGAGATTTAGCCCAATTATTAAAATCTGTCCTTGTCCAGAGAAAGTGATTATTATCAATTAGGGTTATAGCACAGTCTAAATTGAGATTTTTAATTAATCTAAGAAAAGGCAAATCATTAGGCATCATTATCTGTAATTCTTTAATACCTAATCTTTTAATCCAAGCAGACAAAATCGGTTCAAAATCTTCAGCAATTTCGTAGGTGACAGACCATTCTAAAGTTTTTAATTCTTCGGCAAAATGACGCATCGCCGACCAGATTAAAACTAATTTTTGCTGATGATAGGGTCTTTGTCGAATATGATTGTGGGATTCAATTAAAATAACTGGTGTTTCCTGTGAATAGGCTTGACGATTAGCTAAGGCCGCTTGTCCTGTCCATAATTGATCCCCTAAAATCCAAATACCAATAGTCATAATTATCTCATTGCCTCGACTATTCCCCCATATTTTTTAGCCATAATATCCGCCATTTCCCGAGCAGAAAATTTACTGGCTTTGTCCATGCTGGGTGTAAATGTACCCGTAGAGGTTAAATAATGGGTAAATACCCCGACTTTTTTGCTAATAATCCACATATTTCTTGAAGTCAAAAATCAAAAAGGGGATGGTAATTATGAATTAGGAATTATGAATTATGAATTAGGAATTGGGGAGATGGGGGAAAAAAGCTGTCTCCTGACTCCTGAATACTGACTCCTATCTCCTGACTCCTGATTAGGTTTTTGTCCTAAGACTTTGGGCGCTTAGATAAAGTTGCGTCCATTCTCTGACCACTTGCGTGCGTTTACAGTTTAATTCGCCGGCGATTTCCTCAAGGGTTTTACCCGCTTTTAAGCCATCGATAACGCTTTTACCCGTGGGAGAAAGCCCGGCATAGAAACTTTGCCATTGACTCAGAGTTAAGCCAAAATTATGCTCTTGCGGGCTGATTTCTAACCATTCAGCGATTAATTCTCTCTCTTCCTTGAGGGCAAAAACCTTAATCGCATGATAGCCAACTTTTTCCCGGAGACGATAGATCTGTTGGATGGGAATATTCATCGCTTTGGCGATCGCATCTTGGCTTTGGCCCCCTAGATAGAGGTTAAACCAAGTCACCGCCTCCGGACTAACATTTTCCTCTAAATACTTAGCAAAACTCTCTTGAACTTTTGCCCGTTGAATTTGCGCTTCTTGACAAGTGCGTTGATCTTCGTAGGTAGCGATCGCATTTTGATCCAGTAAACTTAAGCTAGTTTCCCCCTCATCGCCACTAATTTCATCGGAGAGAATCCGGATCATTTCTTGCCGAGGCACATTAGTGATACCGCTTCTCGATTGACGACGGAGATAATTAACAAAACGATAGGCTAACAGGGGTTGATTGCGGATCGGACGCAGAGCGTATTCCTCCAGGGTGGCTAACAGCAGCTGATCACGAGTAGCTTGATCATTGGTACAACGAGCGATCCATGCTAACTGGGATTGCAGATAGCGATCGCTATTTAACATTTCTTGAATAATTTCTTGCAAGACATCGGCCACCGCTTGCTGACGATCGCGACTTAAGGAAACCCAAGTGCGAATTTGTTGCCGGAGAGTGACACAAGCACCGAGACGATCGATCAGGTTACGATAGGCGCGGGTGGGATTAACTTTCAGATAGCGTTGCCGCAGAATTTGCCAAAGATAGACTAATCCCCGTTTAGCGATTTCTAAATCTCTCTGGTCCAAAGTTTCCCAACGTTGGCTATCTTCACCGAGTAACCAATTGATAATGGTATCCCTTTGGCGATCGGTTAAGGAATCCTCTGTTTGAGAGAGGCGATCTTGCCATTGTTGCCTTAACTCGTCGATTATTGTCGTCATCGAAAAATTGATTCCCAAACCCCGTCTTTTTAGGACGGCTTTAGTTTCAATACTAGCGCATTTACACGGTGTATGCTAAAACCTGAGCCATGGAGAAAGCCTATCGCTACCGATTTTACCCAACACCCGAACAAGATAGGACTCTAGGCAGAAGAGAAATAGGAATTGTGCGGAAAGTGCGCGCGCATCGCTAGGGTGTGTTCCCTGAAAACATGACAATTTCAAGGTTAACCAATATTTGGGAATGCACCACCCCTACCATTTATAATTCGGGAACATTTTCCTGTTCATAATTTTCTATTAATATTCCCAAAATTTCCATTAAAGAAGCAAGAGGATGATTTTCATTTTCTCCTATTTCATCTATCAAATTATCTAACATAATTACTAATTGTTCATATTCTGATTCGCTACGGGGTATAAAGAGTATTGGCTTTAAGTTTGTCCAGGCTTGCCGTGTTTTCTCTAGATCTATCGTCGGCATTTTTTTACTCCTTCCATTTGTTTTTGTCCTATTCAGCATGAGTTAAAACTTCTCGAATATATAGCGTTTTTCAGTCTGCTGAGGTACAAAAGTTATGGGTTTTAGGCAAAAGGCAAGAGGCAAAAGGCAAAAGGGAAGAAAATAGATGTACCTCACTAGCTTAGGAAGCGCTATAAATTTTTTGTCGATGTAATGAATCGCTGCTATGAGTCTAATCTTATTTCCGCCTATGTTAAAGACAGTCATTTTTCCTACTTTGTCAGCACTGGGGAAAATAGTTCTTAATTCTGCTATGGACTGAAATTGTCCTGTCTTTATTTTTTGATACCATTCTTTTAATGCTGATTTTGTTTCGGGATACCTTTCGGCAAATTCATTTAATTTCCTCCGACTGATAACGGGCATTTTATTAATAAATCCCGAAAATATTGCCCTTAATTAGCTTTAACTTTCTGCCCGATTGTATCGGCAGTGGTAGTGGAAACCATGGCCGCCATGACTTGTTCGGGGGAAACCGTAAAAGGCAGACGATGAATGTCCGAATTAGGCTGACAGGCAATTGCGGCCGCGTGGCGCAATTGGGCCAGGGAAACATCTCTTAATCCTAAATCCTCTAGGGATTTCGGTAAACCAATTTGTTCATAAAACTGGATTAGTTGCCCCCGGGCCGATACTGCTAATTGATTACCCAAAACTATTTCCTCTAGACGCAATTGGGCGAGAATTCCGTAGGCGACTTTTTCCCCGTGCAGGGCATGATGGCAAGCGGGAATATGGGTTAAACCATTATGAATTGCATGGGCGGCCACGGTACGACAATTAGCGCCCCCCAAACCACCAATTACTCCGGCTAATAAAACGGTGGCATCCACCACCTGTTTCCAGTCCTCCCCGCCGATATTTTCCAGGGCTGCCGGGGATTTTTGGAAAAGAATATCCCGCAAAACCCGGGCCTGTTGGACAGCGGCAATGATCAGGGTTTCTGTGCAATGACCGCTACTGACGGAAGCTTCGTACCATTTAGCGATCGCATCGCCAATACCGGCGATTAAGGTTCTTTTCGGGGCAGTTTGGATAATACCGTAATCGAGAATTAATAAATCCGGACAACGGGCTAGGGACAGATCGTAAAGAAACGCCCCCGCATCGGAATAAACGTTAGATAGGGCTGTCCAGGCGGCACAGGTAGCGGCGGAGGTGGGAATCGTAGCGATCGGCAAATGGCACTGATGGGCGAGTAATTTGGCCGTATCGAGGGCCTTGCCGCCACCCACACCGATGATAAAATCTGCCTCATGACTCTTGACAGATGCCTTTAAATATGCTAGGGAATTTTCCGAACAATCGGGGGCGTAACTGTGATAGCTGGGGGTGAGATTTTTCAGGGGAGATGACAAAAAAGCTAAATTGCGATCGCCGCCCACCACGAGGGGACGTTTACCCAAATCCGCTAACTTGCCGGTGGATTCTTCTAGGGCATTGTCACCCCGAATCACTTGTGCGGGGGCGATCAACAGGGGCAAAACAGCGACAGCATTGGACATTTTTTGACAACCTCAAGGATTATTGGCTAATTTTAGCGAAACTTTCGGGAAAAAGCTGTAGTTCGGGCGTATTATCCCCCGGAGCGGAGAAGGATTTTTTAATCTGTCCCAAGTACAAAGGAGCAGATAAACCGGGCTGAGGATGAACGAGAGTGCGAGCGCTAATGATAAATTGATTATTACCGCCAGCACCGGCGCGACCGGAGGAAAACAAGTCACTAGCGGCTTGTTTTAGGGTTGCTTCCACCTGCTCGGGAGTAACAGTATTGGGCAGGGAGATAACGGCTTGATTAGCTCCGTTATCATAGACAAGGGAGAATCTCACCGCTCCCGGAATTTCTGTCCGGGTAAACAGTCCCAACCCAAGACCGAAAATCCCCACCGTCAACACGGCCATAAAGCTAGTGACACCGACGAGACGAAAGCGGATTCCCCAACCGACGAGAAAAGCGATAATCGTAAGTACCAAAAAAACCAGCGTGGCAATACCAGACCATTGGGTGTATTTGGCGAAGTTCAGGGGAATGTCCATATTTTCTATAATACTAATTCTATGAAAACGGTTAGCATAAACCATTGTACCTATCCTGTGGTCGAAACTTTCCATTCCGTGCAGGGCGAGGGCTTTTGGACGGGAAGCAATGCTTTTTTCCTCCGTTTGGGAGGTTGCGATGTCTATTGTCCTTGGTGCGACCAAAAAGAGTCTTGGAATGCCCACCGTTATCCCCAACAATCCCTGCGGGAATTGGTAGAGATGGCAAAAGGGGCTAACCCCGCTATGGTGGTGATTACCGGGGGTGAACCTTTGATGCACAATCTTGATCCTTTGACCGAGGAATTAAAAAATCAGGGTTTACGGGTACATTTAGAAACTTCTGGCGCTCATCCTTTTACTGGGGTTTTCGATTGGGTGACTTTTTCTCCTAAAACTTATAAAATGCCCGATCCTACTATTTATGCACAGGTGAATGAGTTAAAAATTGTCGTGGCTAATCCAGAGGATTTAGACTGGGCAGCTATGCAGGAAAGTAAGTTATCGGAAGGGGTGATTAAATATCTACAACCTGAATGGAATACAGTGGAAAGCAAAGAGTTAGTCTTTAATTATGTTCTCCGGCATCCCCAATGGCGCCTCAGTCTCCAAACCCATAAGTTTTTAGGAGTCCGCTAGTCAGTTATCAGTTATCAGGAGTCAGTTATCAGGAGTCAGTAGCCGGTCGTCAGGAGATTACTTTTTACTTATTCTCCCCACTTCTCCCCGCAACGCGCACGAAGTGGTCTCCCCAACCCCTAATTTACTAACAAGAGGTTAAATAAGTAGCTAGACACAATTAATTACACATATCTAACTGCCTCTTGACTTTTGCCTCTTGCCTTTTGCCTATCCTAACCAAGAAGTTAATTTTGTCCTATTACTTACTATGTCTAACAACAATTCTGAACGAGTAGTGCGTCGTGGTCGAGTTTTTCCGGAGATTCAATCTACCGAGGAAGAAAAGGCCAAACATCGCGCCCGACAATTAGAATTTTATCATCGTTGTTGGCCGATTTTTCAGAGTTTACAGCCCCGGTTAATGAAACATTATTATGGTTGGTACATTGCGATCGAACCCGATAGCGGCGATTATTTTATCGATCCCGATCAAGAAGTGGCCAGTAAAAAAGCCAGGGCAAAATATCCCGACAAAATTCATCACATCTTTGGCATTAATGAAACTGGAGTTAGTGGCAGAATATGATTGAAGGGAGATTTGGAACCAAAGGACAAATTTATTTTGATATTGATTTAGTTGGCGATGATGGATTGATTCTACCCACAGAAGTCATGCTGGATACGGGTTTTACCGAGTTTTTAGCCATAAATAGTCAAGATGCTGACAGTCTTGATTGGCGTTTTTGCGACAAAATAAATTGATAACCGCTCAAGGAGAAGCATTTTTTGATATATATTTAGGCAGAGTAAGAATTGATGGTCAAGAATACGAAATTCCCGTCTTTGCAGGGGAGGCAATTAAGGAGATTTTGTTAGGTTCGCGGTGGCTAAAACAATTTATCTTAGTAGCTAATTATCAACAAACACAGGTGACATTAGGATAATGACAAAAAAGGCGATTATTTTACTTTCTGGGGGATTAGATTCAGCGACAACAGCAGCGATCGCTTTAGCTGCTGGTTATCAATTAATCGCCCTTTCCTTTCGTTATGGACAAAGACACGAGCGGGAATTAGCGGCGGCGAAAAAAATTGCTAATTTCCTCGAAATTAAAGAACATCATCTGATCGAAGTCAATCTATCTTTGTGGGGAGGTTCCGCTTTAACCGATCAATCTATTGCTATTCCCCAAGAGGGAATTAACCCGAATATTATCCCGATTACCTATGTACCGGGGAGAAATACAGTTTTTATTTCGATCGCTCTTTCTTTAGCGGAAGCAAGGGCAGCGGAGGCGATATATTTAGGAATTAATGCGGTGGATTATTCCGGTTATCCCGATTGTCGTCCCGAGTATTTAGAGGCCTTTCAAACTTTAGCTAATTTATCATCGAAAGCGGGTTTAGAAGGGAAAGCACCCCAATTAATTGCCCCTTTGGTGATGGATAGTAAGGTAGATATCGTCCGGCGTGCTGTTAGTTTGGGGGTTCCCATCGCTGATACTTGGTCTTGTTATCAAGGAGAAGTTGAACCCTGCGGTTTATGCGATTCCTGCCGTATCAGAGATCAGGCTTTAATTGAGGCCGGTTATCCCGAATTAGCTACTTCCTTCTTGAAACAGTCAGGAAAAGGGGGAGCATAGTGAAAAATGGAGATAATCTAGGCTATTAAATGTTCAATGAGGATTTTACTGCCGATTAATATTAAAACTAAACCGCCGAGAATTTCCACCTTTTGACTAAATAAATTACCGAATTTATGCCCGATAAAAACAGCTATAAAACATAAAACAAAGGTAATAAAACCAATGACAGTGCAAGCTAAAAGTAAGGGAGTTTTAATCATCGATAAACCCAAACCAACTACCAAAGCATCGATGCTAGTAGCGATCGCTAATCCGATTAAAGTATAGCAATCTAGAGGATTAAATTTTTTTTCCTCGTCATCATTTTGAACAGCTTCGTAGATCATTTTACTGCCGATCGCCCCTAGAATAATAAAAGCGATCCAGTGGTCAAAAGAGGCAAGAAAATCGCGACAGGTTAGACCGATACCCCAACCAATCATCGGCATAATTGCTTGAAATCCCCCAAAAAACAAAGCAATTTTCAAAGCCTTATTAACATGAATATGGCGAATCATCAGGCCACTGGTTAGAGAAACGGCCACGGCATCGGCGGCTAATCCCACGGCAACAAAGGAAGTGGTTAAAAGTTCGAGTGAAGTAAACATCTATAGTTGTTTATCCTTTAATTTCCCCTTATCTTAACTAATTTTTCCCCAGAAAACTTTCATATTTCTCTCATGATCCTCTCATTTATCTATCATTTCTCTAACCTAAGTAGGTAGGCGTTAAAAGTTGTCAGATGCCCCCCTTATCAAGGGGGGATTAAAGGCAAAATCCATTTTTAATTTAATTATAACCAGCTACTTAATTACTGAGAGGATCGAATTGAAAACGTTTAAAACCACATTATCGGTTCCTCACCGATCGCCTGCACCTGATGGATCGCTTCTGGGGTAAAACTGATGATATCCTGAACTTATAGGACTTTTTCGCCCGCTACTGTGATTTTATGGGCAAATTCAGCCGTAGGAGTCCGAGTAACCAATGCTGCTGTTTCATAAATTCCCCCGAATTTTTTCCCAGACAAAGTTAAGGAAGATACTTTTTCCCATCATCGATCATCCCGTCGGCTTTTAAGGTGGCGAACGCTACCATATAGGAAAAGTGCCAAGTAAAAAATTATGATAATTTCGAGAATTACCGGAGAATGAGGTGGGAGAGAACGGTGATAAAATTAGCTAATTGACTCCCCCAACTTAAGCACCCAATAACCGCTCACCGAAAATATGGCTGATTTTTTTAACACCTATGGTTTTTTAATTGTTTCAATGATCTTTGGGTCCATCTTAGGCATTTCAATTTATCTGCCCTTAATGGCCGGTCAATTATCCTTAGCAACCCCCGGTTTTTACGCTTTAGGTGGTTATGTGGCCGCCATTCTTTCCACGAAAGTTTTTACTAATACTGGTAGCAATTATCCCCTGGCTTTGGTCTTTTTAGAAATGTTAATTGCTGGCATGATTGCGGGAATATTAGCAATAGTTTTAGGTATTCCTGTTCTACGTTTGCGAGGGATTTATTTAGCTATTGCCACAATCGCCTGGGTAGAAATTTTGAGAATTATTGCCCTTAATCTCGATATAACCGGCGGTGCGGTCGGTATTTTCGCCATTCCCCAACCTTTCACTACTCAATTAGCCTACCTTTGGCTGGCTTTGCCCCTCTTATTCCTAACTATGCTGTTTCTCTACCGGTTAGAAAACATCAAAATTGGTCGGGCATTTAATGCCATTCGTGCCGATGAATTGGCGGCTGCGGCCATGGGAATTAATCCCACCTATCACAAAGTTTTATCCTTCACTTTCGGGGCAGTTTTAGCGGCAGTTGTGGGAGCGGTAAGCGCCCATTTTATCAATACTTGGAATTCCCGTCAAGGAACCTTTGATGCCAGTATTATTTTCTTGGCTTTCGTTTTAATTGGTGGTTCCAGAACTTTTGTCGGGCCGGTGGTGGGCGGCATTGTTTTAACTGCTTTGCCCGAAGTTTTACGCGCCCTCGGTGGTGTGAATGGTTTACCAATTTGGTTAGGGAATTTCTTGCGCGATGGTCGTTTGATTATCTTTGGAATTTTAATCGTTTTGGGAACGATTTTTTATCCTCAAGGTTTAATTACACCTGAATTAATCAAAAAACTAATGCCTTTTAAAAGACGTTCCTCTCTTAGTCAAGTTGATTCCTAATTACAGTGATCAGATTTTAGTTTTCAGGTAATTGATTACTGTTTAAGTACCTAAGCAAAATTAATTACACATTTCGATAAAGCTTTTGCCTATTGCCTATGGCCTCTTGCCTATCTTCACTAGGAAATTTATTTTGCACGACTACTTACTGTTCACAGCAAAAAACTCCCCACTCCCTACTCCTGTCTCCTAACCCACCCTACTGATACGGATATCCCCCTTCCGGCTAATGTAAAGAAAACGTTACAGTAACAGGTAAAGCCCAGTAGCCAGGAAGCCGTCGATCATGTTTGAATACTTTAACCAGAAAGCTATCAAAGCGGTGATGTTCGCCCAAGAGGAAGCCCGTCGTACCGGTCACGGTGTCGTGGGTACGGAGCATTTACTCTTAGGATTGATAGGAGAAGCCACCGCCACCGCAGCCTCAATTCTCAAGGATTTAAAAGTCACCCTGCACGAAAGTCGCCGCGTGATTGAAGGAATGACCGGCCGCGGCACCGGTTACAGTCCCGTTAATATCCCTTTTACCCCGAAAGCGAAAAAGATGTTCGAGCAAGCATTTCAGGAAGCTCGACAATTAGGGGAACAGGCGATCGCACCTGAACATCTATTACTCGCTATCACCGCCGATCCCGAATCCCTAGCCGCTAAAATTTTAATTATGCAGGGTGTTGATTTGATCAAACTTCGCGGCCTTTTAATTAAAAATGCCGGGGAAAAAGTCGCTAGTGGTCGCTTCACGAGTGATAGTGACTATGAAGACCAGAAAAATACTCCTCAAGGCGGTATTTTAGCCCAATATGGCCGCAATTTAAACCAAGAGGTCAAAAATGGCAAAATTGACCCTTTAATCGGTAGAGACCCAGAAATCGAGCGAGTTGTCCAAATTTTAGGCCGTCGCAGCAAGAATAACCCGATTTTACTGGGTGAGCCGGGGGTGGGCAAAACAGCGATCGCTGAAGGGTTAGCACAACGCATCCATAATGGCGATATTCCCGAACTTTTGCAGGATAAACAGGTAATTGCCCTCGATATGGGGTCTTTACTGGCGGGAACCCGTTTTCGCGGCGATTTTGAGGAACGTTTAAAGGGTGTGGTGGAGGAAGTTCGCAAATCGGGCAGTATTATCCTGTTTATCGATGAAATTCACACTCTTGTGGGTTCTGGTAGCATGGGAGGGGCCATGGATGCTTCTAACTTGCTTAAACCTGCTTTAGCTCGCGGCGAGTTACAGTGTTTAGGGGCAACCACTCTCGATGAGTATAAACAGCATATTGAGCGCGATGCGGCTCTAGAAAGACGTTTTCAGCCAGTTATGGTGGGAGAACCGACCAAAGAGCAAGCGATCGAGATTTTACGCGGTTTAAAAGCCACCTACGAGGATTTCCATCAGGTAAAATACGATCAAAAAGCGATCGAAGCTGCCGTTAATCTATCCTCGCGCTATATCAATGATCGCTTTTTACCGGACAAAGCGATCGATCTTCTCGATGAAGCCGGATCCCGCACCCATCTGCGCTATTCTCTGCAAAGTAAAAGTCCTGCGGAGGTTAGCGAAGAATCCCCCCTAATTAACCCCGAATCTTTAATTCCGGTGGTGGATGCGGAGGAAATCGCCCAAATTGTCGCCGCTTGGACTGGTATTCCCGTTACCCAATTAACTGAAACTGAGTCAGAATCGCTCTTAAATCTGGAATATCAACTGCACGAGCGGATTATTGGTCAACAGGAGGCAGTGAATGCCGTTTCTCGTGCTATTCGTCGAGCGCGAGTAAATTTAAAGAATCCTAACCGTCCGATTGCCTCGTTTATTTTTGCTGGTCCCACGGGAGTAGGTAAAACCGAATTAACGAAAGCCTTAGCTAAGTTGCTCTTTGGCTCGGAATCCAGTATGATTCGCCTAGATATGTCGGAATTTATGGAATCCCACACGGTTTCTAAGTTAATTGGTGCGCCTCCCGGATACATCGGTTATAATGAAGGCGGTCAGTTAACGGAAGCAGTGCGTCGTCAACCCTATAGAGTGGTCTTGTTTGACGAAATCGAGAAAGCACATCCCGATGTTTTTAATCTTCTCCTGCAACTGTTAGAAGATGGTCATTTGACCGATTCCCAAGGTCGTCGGGTGGACTTTAAGAATACCCTAATTATCATGACCTCGAATATTGGCTCAAAAGTCATCGAAAAAGGCGGTAATAGCTTAGGATTCGAGATGGCTGACGATTTTGCTCAATCCCGTTACCAACAGATTTCTAATCGGGTGACAGACGAGTTAAAACAATATTTCCGTCCCGAATTTCTCAACCGTCTCGATGAAATCATTGTTTTCCGACAGTTAACTCGCGAAGAAGTTACCCAAATTGCCGATATTCTGATCGCAGATATAGCCAAACAATTGACAGAAAAAGGAATTTCTGTGGAAGTTACCGCCGCTTTCAAGGATTTGGTCATCAATGAGGGTTATGATCCTAGCTACGGTGCGCGGCCTTTACGTCGTGCCTTAACTCGACGCTTAGAGGATAGTTTAGCCGAGGCGATGTTATCGGGAAAAGTCAATTCTGGAGACCATGCGCTATTAGATGTAACTGCGGACGGTGTGGTGACAGTCTCTAGTCATCAGCGCTCCGAGCAGAGCGATATTCTCTCGCAATTACAGTTACAACCGGTGGGTTAATCCGCTCAAAAATTGCTTTTTCCGGGGTTGAAAATTTTTCAACCCCGATTTTTATAATCTAGGCAAAATAACTTCTAGGGGAGCGGGAATCATCTCGGTGCGAAAGTCCAGAATCTGGACTAGGATTAAATAGGCAACGGCGATTAAAATCGAAATCGCTCCTGTGATAATGGCGATAACTTTACCAGAATTCATATAGTTAAACGTTAATTTCCTGAGATTGCCGCAAAAGCTACCGAAATTTATTCTCATCTACGATTGCGAGCCTAAACAATTGAAACTGAGGATATCTTACAGCACAATTCTCCCGGACGGTTGAGAAGGCAGTGCATCTCAGCAAAGCTGTCCCTTGAAAATTTGACAGGAGATAGTTCTTGTCGCTCAATTCATAGATTAAACTCTATGGTCAAGCTTTAAATTATTTTTTACTTGAATCTATACAACCAGCAAAACCCTTGCTATAATCGCCAATATATGGTAAGGAGAACAATTCCATCCACTGCATCGGCATCTTCAAAGTTGATCAACCTCGCTTTGTTTTAAGGTAGGCTAAGGCCTGCCTTACTTTTTATCGGTGATCAGCAACCAGTAAGCAGAAAATTGCCATTTAATACCGATCACCGCTCAGACTGTTCACGGAAAACTCACATCTGATAACTGATAACTGATCTGATCCCCTAGCGTGATAAGCTGAGTATTGGCTAATTTTACAAAAAATTAAGACTTTCCCCTTGTGGGAGTTATCAGCTAAAACCCAGAGTAGACATAAACAATGGTAGCGACAACAGAAACTAACGTTGGTAAAATCGTCCAGATCATCGGTCCTGTCATCGATGCCGAATTTCCCAGTGGCAACCTGCCCCGTATTTATAATGCCTTAACCGTAAAAGGAACTAACTCCGCCGGTCAAAATTTATCCGTTACTTGTGAAGTCCAACAGTTACTCGGTGACAACCAAGTGCGGGCCGTTGCCATGAGTACCACCGATGGTTTAGTGCGCGGTATGGATATCGTGGACACCGGCGCAGCAATTAGCGTTCCCGTGGGTAAATGCACCCTCGGTCGGATTTTTAACGTTCTTGGTGAACCCGTGGACGAAAAAGGACCGGTTAACGTCACCGAAACCTCTCCTATTCACCGTCCCGCTCCCAAATTAGTCGATCTTGAAGTAACACCGACGGTTTTTGAAACCGGTATCAAGGTGATTGACCTGCTCACCCCCTACCGTCAAGGTGGCAAAATCGGCCTCTTTGGGGGTGCTGGTGTGGGCAAAACCGTCATTATGATGGAATTAATCAACAATATCGCCATTCAACACGGTGGTGTCTCGGTTTTTGGCGGTGTGGGTGAAAGAACCCGCGAAGGAAACGACCTCTACAACGAGATGATCGAATCGAAGGTAATCAACGCTGATAACCCCGAAGAATCGAAAATCGCCCTCGTTTACGGTCAGATGAACGAACCCCCCGGAGCGAGAATGCGCGTCGGTCTCTCCGCTTTGACCATGGCCGAATATTTCCGCGATGTCAACAAGCAAGACGTACTCTTATTTGTTGATAATATCTTCCGTTTCGTGCAAGCTGGTTCGGAAGTATCGGCGCTCCTCGGTCGGATGCCTTCTGCGGTAGGATACCAACCCACCCTCGGCACGGACGTAGGCGACCTGCAAGAGCGGATTACCTCCACCAAAGAAGGATCGATCACTTCCATCCAAGCGGTCTATGTACCGGCGGATGACTTGACTGACCCCGCTCCTGCTACTACCTTCGCTCACTTGGACGGAACAACTGTACTATCCCGGGGTCTGGCTTCCAAAGGTATCTATCCGGCGGTAGATCCCCTCGGTTCCACCAGCACTATGCTCCAAGCTGATATCGTCGGTGATGAACACTACGGCACCGCTCGCGCTGTTCAATCTACCCTGCAACGCTATAAAGAGTTACAGGACATCATCGCTATTCTCGGTTTAGACGAATTGTCGGAAGAAGATCGTCTCACCGTTGACCGCGCTCGCAAAATTGAGCGTTTCCTCTCGCAACCTTTCTTCGTGGCCGAAGTGTTCACCGGTTCTCCTGGTAAATACGTTACCCTCGCTGATACGATCAAAGGCTTCCAGATGATCCTCAAAGGTGAACTCGATAGCTTACCCGAACAAGCGTTCTACATGGTCGGCAGTATCGATGAAGCGATCGCTAAAGGCGAAAAACTCAAAAAAGGCTAATTAAAAGTCAGTAGTAACCGCTAAACGCGGTTACTTAACCCAGAAATCTGCCAAAATTATCGTTATTATCACCAATGAGCATTACAGTACGGGTTATTACACCCGATCGCATTGTCTGGGATAACGTGGCCGAAGAAGTAATCCTACCCAGTTCCACGGGACAATTAGGTATTCTTAGCGGTCACGCTCCTTTATTAACTGCCCTGAATATTGGCGTAATGCGAATTCGACCGGGGAAAGACTGGGAAAATATCGCGGTTTTGGGCGGTTTTGCTGAAGTCGAAAATAATGAGATCAAAGTCCTCGTTAATGGGGCGGAATTAGGCTCAAAAATCGATAAAGAAAAAGCTCGCGCCGAATACGAACGGGCCCAAACTCGTCTCGATGAAGTCAGTAAAGGGGATGACCGTCGCAAAACTATCCAAGCGCAACAATCATGGCGCAAAGCTCGCGCTAGATACCAGGCCGCTGGCGGTTTAGTATCGGTTTAAACCAAGCCAAATCAAATTAAATTAAAGCAAAATCGGGCGGGTTTATATAAACCTACCCGATTCTTTTTCAGTTATCAGTTATCAGTTATCAGTTATCAGATTTGAGGTTTCAGTGAATACTGTTAAGTAGTCGTGCAAAATTAATTTCCTAGTGAAGATAGGCAAGAGGCAAGAGGCAAGAGGTGTTTAGATATGTGTAATTAATTTTGCTTAGGTACTTATTGAGAAGTTGCTGTTCTCCTACTGATCGGTGATCACTGAAAAAGTTTCCTGTTTTCCGTTGCCTAAAACTGGAGATTTTGTCGCTCTCCATTAAGATAACTGCTAAACTAAGACGCATTTAAAACGCTTATTCTTAGATTAGCCCAACCTTCCCCAATCCCTTTACTGTTGCCTTTTGACTCTTGCCTCTTGCCTCGTCTCAACAAGCAATTTAAATTACGAACAGCTTATAAATTAATTGCTACCACTAAAAACAACTTCGGGGAATTTTAACTGTGCATCGGCCATGGGAATTTGTCGGCCTTGATTGCGTAACTCTTGCCAAAAATTAATTACTTCTGTGGCTTTGTTGAGAACATCGACGCGATCGGATTCATCAATCCAGTGTTTTGCTTCTAACTCCTCTTGCAGTTGTTGCCAAGCATCATTGCGCGGCCAGAAAAAATAAGCGGTGAGGGGGCTAGTTCCTTTGCCGACCACCTGATCCACAGCGATCGCTACGTTCTGATCTAACCACAATACTTTTAAAATAAACTTTGATTCGGAACTGACTGTCATTGTTAATCGTTAATCGTACAATTCTCGATTATATCATCTTTTGACTCAATTTTTCGCAGTCAATTTTTAACTATTTTTTGCTGTTTTTTCGTCAATAACCCCTATGATTCCAGAAACAGACTCTTTAGCTTCTAAACAAATCGGTGTGGCCGTAATTAGAGACGATCAAGATTTAATTTTAATCGATCGCCGTCTAGCCAAGGGACTCCTGGGCGGTTTTTGGGAATTCCCTGGCGGCAAAATCGAAGGCAATGAAACGGTGCAGGAATGTATTAAACGGGAGATATTAGAAGAAATTGGCATTGACATTGCGGTGGATAGTCATTTAATCACTATCGATCACACCTATAGTCATTTTCGGGTTAATCTACAGGTATATAACTGTCGTTATCTCAGCGGACAAGCAAGAGCGATCGAATGTGAGGAAATCCGCTGGGTAACTATCCAGGAACTAGATAATTACACTTTCCCCGCGGCCAATCAAGAGATTATCAGAGCCTTAAAAGACATGGTAAACTCGAAATGATTGCTGTTAATCGTCGAGTGATTATGCTTAATCCTTCTATTCGTCAAGAACCCCGCTACGAACCGGCCGCGGTTATTCCCCTAAAAAAAGACGCTTCCATTGTCGAGTGGTTAGAAAAAAATAATCGCATGATTCCCCGGGATAAAATCGCCGAACCGGATCTGACTCTGGAAGAAGATGTGGAACTATCTGAACTGATGGATGTCGATGATATCGGTTATGATGACGACGAGGACGAATTAGTCTTAGATGAAGATTAATCCCGTCTTCTTTGGCAAATTTTCCCTTTATCTGACGCTTTAGTCGTGAACGCTAACATTTTTTCCGCCCCTATCTTTAAAAAACCCACTGGAACCCATCTCCTGATTCTACTAACGGGATTACTATTTCTGTTAGTAGTTTTTTTTCAGTCCACTAATTCCCTGTTACTCCCCCTGATGGCCACAACGCTAATTAGTGCTGGTTTTGGTTGCTGGGTAGTACCGATGCTGCGGCGCTTGAAAATGGGTCAGATTATGCGCGAAGATGGTCCCCAGGCTCATTTAAAGAAAGCAGGAACCCCAACCATGGGAGGCAGCTTTTTTGTGCCAGTAGCCCTTATTTTCGCTTTAATCTGGTCTAAATTCACTCCTAATGTGGTGGCGGTTGCTTTGCTAACCTTTGTTTACATGGGTATCGGTTGGTTAGATGATTGGCAAATTCTGCGTTATAAGTCCAATAAAGGCCTATCTCCCCGGATGAAGTTAATTTTACAGATAGCGGGGGCGGTGCTTTTTTGTCTCTGGATGTTGGTCAATCAGGTGAGTACCGATATCACCCTTTGGGGTCGATTAGTGATTCCTTTGGGCTTTTTCTTCTGGATTTTGGCGGGATTTGTCCTTGTGGCTGAAAGTAACGCCACTAATCTCACCGATGGGGTGGATGGATTAGCGGGGGGAACTGGTGCGATCGCTTTTTTAGGTTTAGGTATTATTATCGCCCCTAGTCATCCGGATTTGGCGATTTTCTGCACTTGTTTTAGTGGTGCTTGTCTAGGCTTCATTTTTCACAACCGCAACCCCGCTAAAGTGTTTATGGGTGATACGGGTTCCCTCGCTTTGGGAGGCGCTTTAGCTGCGGTGGGTTTAATTACTGGACATCTCTGGGGATTATTTTTAATTAGTGGTCTCTTCTTTCTGGAATCTCTTTCGGTAATCGCTCAGGTTATCTATTATAAAGCCACAAAAGGACCCGATGGCAAGGGCAAAAGATTATTAAAAATGGCTCCTTTTCATCATCATTTAGAATTAAGTGGTTGGACGGAAACGAAGATTGTGGGAGCTTTTTATCTGGTTAATGCGCTTTTAGTTGTCTTGGCTATTTGGAGCAGTTAATTAAGCACTAAAGGAAAGACCACAACCGCAGGTATTTTGGGTGTTGGCATTGGTAAAACGGAAACCACCACCCATGAGATCTTCTGAATAGTCTAATTTTAAAATTTGTAGGTAGCGATCGCTGTCAGGATCGACTAAAATATTAATACCCTGACTTTGATAAAAGCGATCGTTTTCTGCCACAATAGGGGTTAATTCGAGATGATAGTGAAGTCCCGAACAACCACCGTTTTTTACTGCCAAACGCAGATAGGAACCAGTCAGGCGACGGCTTTGACTCCAACGTTCAATTTCTCTAGCGGCGGCGGGACTTAATTCGATCATTGTTTTTGAGACTATTGTAATAATAATATCGGTTCTTCCGAACTTACACTGTAGAAAAGTCCCCAAGCTCCCTCTCTGTCCAGCAATGTTCTAAAGTTGATAAATATCAATCTAACAAAAACTCAAAGCCTTATTGTACAAGCTTTACAAGCATAAGTTGTTGATAGTTTTGCATGACAGGTTCGGTAGAGCCGTGATGAATGACTACTCTTCTCCATTTTATTCTGAAAAGTCGGTTTTGGCAACGGATTGTTATGACCTCACCCCCTTAACCTACGAAAAGAGGGGGATGCTTTCAGAAAACGGGTTTCTTGAAGAAACCCGTTTTCTAAATATATGAGATTGCTTCAGGGTGTTATAGTGTTGAGACAAGTGCAGCTTTTTACCCCATCTCCCCATCTCCTAATCCCTGACTGATAACTGATTACTGGTCACTGATAACTGAATATCCCCCAATAACTAAAGGAAAGATAAAGTTATCGATCGCCCTCCGGAGCCAGTGTCAGAATAAAACTAGGGAGATGACCAAGGAAAACCGACAACTCTCCATCTCTTTCCCGTCATCGCCCCTAAAATTTATTTGGTTCAGATTTATGCAAACTGCCAATCCTCCTCAAACGGAGAAAAAAGAGCATCCCAGTGGCGATAAACGCTTCAAAGTCCTCGACATCACCATGAAGCGAGCAGGATATAATCAATCAGCCCTGATTGAAGTCCTGCACAAAGCTCAAGAAGCCTTTGGATTCCTAGAAGAAGATGTTCTCCTCTACGTTGCCCGGGCGCTAAAACTGCCCCTCAGTCACGTCTATGGAGTAGCAACCTTCTATCATCTCTTTTCCCTGAAACCGGCGGGAAAACACACCTGTATCGTCTGTATGGGGACCGCTTGTTATGTCAAAGGCAGCGGCAAAATCCTCGAAGACATCGAAAACAGCTTTGATGTCAAAGTGGGAGAAACCACCGCCGATGGAGAAATTTCCCTAGTGTCGGCCCGTTGTATCGGGGCCTGTGGGATTGCACCGGCCGTGGTCTTCGATGGAGTCGTGGCCCCAAAACAAGATTCGGAAACTGTCTTGGCGAAACTAAAGAGTTTCTCCCAGTAATTTTTCACTCTAGTGGATTGAGAAAAATATGGACTTACAAGAATTATTGGCAGTGGCCGAGAAAGAAAAAACTAGACAAAAAAGCATCCGGGTGCATTGTTGCACTTCCACCGGTTGCCAAGCTGCTAACTCCCTCCAAATCGAAAAAAACCTCGCCACCGCCGTCAAAGAGGCACACCTAGAGGATACAGTCGAAGTGGTCGGGGTCGGTTGTATGGGTTTTTGTGGTCGCGGTCCGTTGGTGGAAGTGGATCCCCAGGACCTCTTATACGAAGAAGTCACCCCGGAAAGTGCGGCCAGCATTATTGCAGCCTTAAACGGCGGCAAAACCGAGGTGCAATTAGGGGACTCAAAACATCCCTTTTTCTCCCATCAGGTCAAAATTGTCCGGGAAAATAGCGGTAAAATCGATCCCGATCGCATTGAGGAATATATCGCCGTCGGGGGTTATCAATCTCTCTACAAGGCCCTCTACGAGATGACTCCGGCCCAGGTGGTGGAGGAAATCACCCAAAGCGGTTTGCGCGGCCGGGGAGGTGCGGGTTATCCCACCGGTTTAAAATGGGCAACGGTGGCTAAACAACCGGGTCAACAAAAATACGTTATCTGTAATGCTGATGAAGGCGACCCCGGGGCGTTTATGGACCGTAGTGTTTTGGAAAGTGACCCCCATTTAGTCCTGGAAGGAATGGCGATCGCTGCCTATGCCGTGGGGGCGGATCATGGTTATATCTATGTTAGAGCCGAATATCCTCTGGCGATCAATCGTCTGCAAAAAGCGATTAATCAGGCCAAAAAATTTGGTTTAATGGGTTCCCAAGTATTCGAGTCCACTTTCGATTTTAAGGTGGATATCCGCATCGGGGCGGGAGCTTTTGTCTGTGGAGAGGAAACCGCTCTCATCCATTCCATTGAAGGCGGCCGCGGCACTCCCCGCACCCGTCCCCCCTATCCGGCCCAATCGGGCCTCGATGGTTGTCCCACCCTGATTAATAACGTCGAGTCCTACGCTAATATCGCCGCTATTATCCGCGAGGGAGCCGCTTGGTACGCCAATATCGGTACTGCCAGCAGTAAAGGCACAAAAATCTTCGCTTTAACGGGAAAAATCCGCAATAATGGGCTGATTGAAGTGCCGATGGGTATTACTCTCCGGGAAATTGTCGAGGAGATGGGGGGTGGTGTTCCCGATGGTCAGGTGAAAGCGGTACAAACCGGCGGCCCCTCCGGGGGTTGTATTCCCGCTAATTTACTCGATACTCCCGTGGATTACGAATCCTTAGCCAAACTCGGTTCGATGATGGGATCCGGGGGTATGGTGGTTATGGATGATACCACCAGCATGGTGGAAGTGGCGAAATTCTATATGGAATTCTGTCGCGAGGAGTCCTGTGGTAAATGTATCCCCTGTCGCACGGGAACAGTACAAATGTTTGAATTATTGGCCAAAATTATCGCTCGAAAGGCCGATATTCACGACCTCGAAAACCTAGAACATCTCTGTCAAATGGTTAAAGAAACCAGTCTTTGCGGTCTTGGTCAAAGCGCCCCCAATCCGATTTTAAGTACCCTAAAGTATTTTAAGGAGGAATATCTGGCTCTGTTACAGGAAACCAAGCACCCCGTCTCTGTTTGAGAAAAAATCGATCGAGGCCTAACAATCTTCGGCCTCGAGCAATTTTTTCAGTTACGCGAAGTCTGGTGGGCTGCCGGGTTATCTTGGAGAGAGTTAGCAGTAGTCTCAGGAGACAATAGATTATGACTTGGCGCGGCTCAACCGATACAAAAGATCGCATTTTTGCAGCCTTAGTATATCTTTTACCCTTATATTCGGCTTTTGCCTTCGGGATCTTTATCTTTCAGCAAATTCCTTTTTTAGGAGCGGCCTTAGCAATAGCCTTATATCCCTTAGCTTTTCTCTATAGTTCCCTGGGAACCTTTGGCAGTTTAATTATCTTTTTCGTCCTCTTTTTCGCCGTGGTACGCAATCCCCGCATTAGTCATTTTATCCGGTTTAACACCATGCAGGCGATTTTAATCGATATTTTGGTGTATTTATTGGGATTGGTTTTAGGTTTCGTCGCTAGGGGTGGGGCGAATTTAGTGGTAGAAACTCTTTTTAACGTCGTCTTTTTGGGAGCATTTGCCGCCTGTGTTTACAGCATTATACAGTCGGTTATCGGCAAATACGCCGATATTCCCACAATTTCCGAGGCAGCCTATTCCCAAGTGGGAGGTTAGGTTAACTTGAGTTTGTCCCCTTTTTCGGCTACAGTCTCTCCAGAATCAATGCGTTCGCTGCCAGGCCACATCTATGAGTCCATTTAAACAGACGCTACGGGAACTCAACGCTCAGAAGGGGAAAATAGCCGCTTCTGTGGGCAGAAAAACCCCTAAACGGGTTAATCGTTGGTTTAAATGGCTTTCTCCCGGTCTTTTTGTCAAACGCTGGCTTTTAATCAGTTTAACCGGCGTTTTTCTCACCTCCTTCGGTTTGGCTATTTGGGTAAAATTAACCCCGGTTAATCGCTTTTTAGAGTTTGTTTCCCAAGCATTAGAAACGATCGCCCGTTTGGTCCCTAATTCTGTTTCTGGGCCGCTGGCGGTTTTGTTGGGTGTCTTTTTGTTATTCTGGGGTCAGAGTCGCACCGTCGAAACGATTACAGAAGCACTACAACCGGACGCATCGGAGGAATTAGTTGATCTCCTACGCACCCATCGTCGTCTTCATCGCGGCCCGAAAATTGTAGCAATTGGTGGCGGTACGGGTTTATCGACGCTTTTACGCGGTTTAAAACAGTATAGTTCTAATATCACCGCTATTGTCACTGTAGCTGATGATGGCGGTTCTTCGGGCCGATTACGTCGGGAAATGGGCATTTTACCCCCGGGGGATATTCGCAATTGTATCGCCGCTTTAGCCGATGAGGAAAAGTTATTAACGGAATTGTTTCAATATCGCTTTCATGCCGGGGATGGTTTATCGGGCCACAGTTTTGGTAATTTATTTATCAGCGCTATGACCGAGATTACTGGGGATCTGGAACAGGCGATCGATGCTAGTGCCAAAGTTTTGGCAATTCGTGGGAAAGTGCTACCGGCTACCCTTACCGATGTTAGTCTCTGGGCTAAGTTAGCCGATGGGCGCATTATTGAGGGAGAATCGAAGATAACCGAAGCTATGGGCCAAATTCGTCAGATTGGCTGTCATCCTGCCGATCCGGTCGCTTTACCGGCGGCTTTAGCGGCGATCAAAGAGGCAGATTATATTATTATCGGGCCGGGTAGTCTTTATACCAGTATTATCCCTAATTTGTTGGTTCCCGCAATTCGTCAGGCCCTAGCACAGGTGACAGTTCCCCGTGTCTATGTTTGTAATATTATGACCCAGCCGGGGGAAACGGATAATTATTCGGTGGCAGATCATTTGCGAGCGATCGAAGGAGTCTGTGAAGAACGCGTCTTTGATGCAGTTTTAGCCCAAAGAACTTCACCATCGCCCCAATCCTTAGAATTATACGCCCAAGAGCATAGTCATCCCGTCTTTTTAGATCGCGAGGAGGTGGGGAAAATGGGTTATCGCATTGTTTTAGCGAATGTAATGGCAGAAGATGAAGTTACTGCCAAAGTTCGTCACGATCCCCAACGTTTAGCCCGAGTTTTATGGCGCTGGTATGCTAAAAAGTGAAACTTCGTTTTAGGTAGCCTGTCGTCGGTCGTCAGGAGATTATTTTTATGGTTCTTACGAACTTACACTGTAGAAAATTCCTCAAGTTCCCGCTCTGCCCAGCAATGCTCTAAAGTTGATAAATATCAATCTGACAAAAACTCAAAGCCTTATTATACAAGCTTTACAAGCATGAGTTTTTGATAGTTTTACATGACAGGTTCGGTAGAGCCATTTTTATTTATTCTTCCCACTTCATAATTCATAATTCATAATTCATAATTCCCTGCTCCTATACCTTTTAATATCAATCTCTTCCTTGGGTGCCATGGTGGGCTGCACCGAGGTATAATTCCCCTACTTTCGGGTTATTGAGTAAATCTTGACCCGATCCCTGAAAACGATCTTGACCATTTTCTAAAACATAACCTCGATCGGACATCATGAGGGCTTTTTTGGCATTCTGTTCCACTAAAATAATGGCAGTTCCCGTCTGATTAATCGCTTTTATCTGTTCAAAAACGCTGGTTACTAGGATAGGAGATAAAGCTGCCGAAGGTTCATCGAGAATTAATAAATCTGGTTGCAACATCAGCGCTCTTCCCATGGCTAACATCTGTCTTTCTCCTCCGGATAAAGTGCCAGCTTTCTGACGACGGCGCTCGTTCAAACGAGGAAACATGGCATAAATGCGCTCTTTTAGGGGTTTAATCGCTTTTTTACTGGTAAAAGCCCCCATTTCCAGATTTTCCTCGATGCTCAGGGATGGGAAAACATTAGCAATTTGCGGAACATAACCCATCCCGAGGGGAACGATTTGATTAGATTTCCAACCAGTGATATTTTTTCCCTTAAAAGTGATAGTTCCAGCACTAGGTTTTAATAAACCAAAAATCGTCTTAGCAAGGGTAGATTTTCCCGCACCATTGGGACCGATAACCGTGACTAATTCCCCCGGTGCAATGCGAAAGTTAACCCCTTGCAATATGTATAAATCCTGCACATAACCAGCATAAACCTGTTCAACTTCTAAAAGGTAATCCATGATAAGGTAAAAAGGAGATAGGAGAGAGTAATATGAATTGTCAATTATGAATTATGAATTATGAATTGGGGAGTGGGGAGTGGGGAGATGGGTAACATTTTCAGTGAACAGTAAACAGTGAACTGATAACTGATAACTGATAACTGATAACTGATAAATTAGGGAGTTTTTTGTAAATCGGGACGTTCTTCTGGTAGAATTGCACCTTCGACGGGACATACTTGAAGACAGATACCACAGTCGATACAAGTGGCAAAATCAATCCAATACCAATCGGTTCCTTTAACATTTTTACCCGGTCCTGGATGGATACAAGCAACAGGACAAGCGGAAACGCAATCAGCAACCCCTTCACAAATTCCAGTGACGATCGAATGTGGCACAGTGTTTTCTCCTCTAATTCTTAACATTACTTTACCACTTTTAGGCCCTGCCGTGCCAGGATTGGAATCATTGTTAGGAAACTTGCCCTTAATTTTCTAAAATCTTGGGAGTTTTTTCTTGATCTTAGCAAGAAGTAAAATAGAAGTTTTCGCTAGGGTTTTTACTATTCCCTTACGCGAGTACAAATAGTTAATTTTTTCTCGTAATTCCTGATTATTTTTCTGGAGATTATTATGATTATTTTCTAATTCTTTTAGGGATATTTCCATCTCTTGTATAGTATGATCATCTTGCTGTTGTTTCAGATACATGATCTGTTGTGCTTCCTGTAACTTTCTTAACTCTAACCAGACTTGATTCTGACTTGATTCCTTACTTTCCCTGAGCGCATAATGGAAAAAATTAGTGATTTCTTCAGCGATTTTTTGATTAACTTCAAAAAGCTCGATAATATTAATCTTTTCCCTAGAAATTCTTGGGTATGACTTTCTGAAATCTTGGGCGATATTAGAGGAAAAAGAAATGATTCTATAAGCGGACAAAATGGCATAGTGTTTTTCTAAATCCACTGGTAAATTGCCGTTTTTTTGTTGTAGTTCAGAAGCAAGCAAAAGTAAAGAAGGAGTGCTTAAGGGACTGGTATAAAAAGTGGAAATAAACAAATTAGCCTGTAGGCGATCACAAATAGCTTGGATTTTTATGGCATCCTTTCCCGTACAATTATAATCGTAGGATTCCGCAGTCCAATATTTAAATTCTTCCCATCGTGGTGCGGTGTTATTTCTATCTAAAATAACAATGTGTTGACTCAATTCTAATTGACTCCAATGCTCTAGAATTGAAGACCAAACCCTGGCTAATTTTCCTTGATCGATTTGAAAAATTACGCCATCAATAACAATAATTGGGTGTTTCTTCTGGGAGATAGATTGAATTATTTGTAATTTTTCTCGCTCATTCTTATTTAAAATTGTCCCTAAATCTTCCATCTTAACTGGATTGGGTTTAATTTCTAGCTCCTTAATTTCTGGGTGAGGAATTTCGTAGATTTTACACACTTGATAATGTTCTTGCAATGCTTGACCATTGCTGCCATGTTCTAAACCTCGGAGATTTAAATAATATAAACCTAAAATCTCAGGAATCAAAGCCATTTTTTCCCCTTGACTGCCGATTCTTAACCAAAATTCGTAATCACCAGCACAGCGAAAGTTTTCCTGAAAATAACCATATTTATCGTGCAGCATTTTTCGCCACATTGGTTGAGAACCCACACAACAACCTTGACGCATCTGTTGATAGGAGTAATTTGGCCAATTCCAATGTTTTAAAGCTTGGGTAGTGGCAAAAGTATCATTTTTGATTGTAGTAATTAATTGATCGGCATAAACTAAACTAATCTCTCTATTGTTATCTAGATAATTAGCCATAATTTCCAAAGCATTGAAACAGCGACGGTCATCAGTATTCCCATTGGTGAGATAAAGCCCCCTAGCTAGTTTAATAGCGCGATTCCAAGCGCAGTAGAGGGTTTCTCGTTCTTGAGTTCTCTGGTAAATAATATTAGGATAATTTTCTTGAAACTCTTGGATAATCTCCCCTTCATTCTCCGGAGAAGCACTATCGATAATAATAATTTCTACTTCTCCCTTTTCATAAAGAGTTTGAGTAACTAAATCCTCTAGACAACCCCGGATAAACTCTGCTGATTTATAGGTAGAAACAATTACAGAAACTTTGATCCTCTGCACGGGTATAGAGTTATTATAACTAGGATTCATTGGCTTATCTGATCGCAATTCAAGACAGGGAAATTTTTTGATAATTCTGGAAAAGAAGATTTTAAGACTCTATATTCGATCAGGAGAATTGTCAAGATGTTATCGACTCTTATTGGAGATACCAGTTTATTTACCTTTTGCTTGTTAATTGACATAATAAAAAACTATAATGGGAAAGCTGTGGAAAATGAGCAACAATGACCGTATCTTCCTCCCTAGACTGGCTAACCCGTGGAACCAGTGATTTATTCCCCCATCAACCCGACTCCCAAGATCCTAGGGAAAATTTAACCCAACTACTGCAAACCACCGATCGCCCTTTAAGAATTAAACTAGGTATTGACCCCACCGGCAGCGATATTCATCTAGGCCATAGTATCCCTTTTCGGAAACTGCGTGCTTTCCAGGATGCTGGTCATGTAGCAGTGGTGATTATTGGCGATTTTACCGCTAGAATTGGCGATCCGACGGGAAAATCGGAAGTTAGAAAACAATTGACGAGCGAAGAAGTGAGAGCTAATGCCGAGAATTATCTGGCACAATTACGCCCAATTTTAGATTTTAACACCCCTAATCGCCTAGAAATTCGCTATAACTCGGAATGGTTGGGAAAATTAGACCTCTCGCAAATTCTCGAACTTCTCTCCACCATGACCGTCGGGCAAATGTTGGCAAAAGAAGGCTTTTCCGAACGCTACGACCGAGAAAACCCGATTTTTCTCCATGAATTTCTCTATCCCTTAATGCAGGGTTATGATTCCGTAGCTGTTGAGGCCGATGTCGAATTGGGAGGAACCGATCAAAAATTTAATATTGCCGTCGGTCGCGATTTACAGAAATATTTCGGCAAAAAACCGCAATTCGGGTTACTTTTACCGATTTTAATCGGAACCGATGGCAGTCAAAAGATGTCCAAATCCCTGAATAATTATGTGGGATTGCGGGAATCGGCCCTGTCCATGTACTCGAAACTGGAAAAAACCCCCGACGCTTTGTTAAAAGATTATTACGAACTATTGACAAATTTGCCTTTAGATGCTATACCAAGCAATCCGCGGGAGGCACAAAAACAACTGGCGATCGAGGTAGTTGCCCAGTTTCACGGGAAAGAGGAGGCATTAAAGGCACAAAAAACGGCGCAGGACATAGTTTTACAGGGAAATACGGCAGCTGCGGCTTCTGTCCCCGAATTTTCCCTAGCTGCGGTCAATTTTCCCCTAAAATTATTCTATCTTCTTTCGTCCACCGGCTTATGTAAAAGTAGCGGCGAAGGGAGAAGACAGATTCAGGGGGGTGCAGTAAGAATAGATAGCGAGAAAATCACCGATGTGGACAAAAGTTTTGAGACAGCCGAAGCTTTAACAGGAAAAGTCCTACAGGTGGGCAAAAATAAATTTATTCGCTTTGTAGCTTAAATAAGCGAAAAAGTCCCTATTCGGCGGCTTTTTCCAGGATTTCTAACTCAAAATCTCGAAAATGGGCTTTAAACTTTTTACTGAACTGGACGAGGACGGGTAGGTTGGCGCTAACCGGCCTACCACGCCATTCGGTGACAATCCCTTTCACCTCTCCTTCTAATCCTTTCACGTCAAAAGGATCCGATTTGTGTTCAGGATGGTGATAAACTACCACGGACTCAATTACACGAACTCGATCGCCAACTTTCATAAACTCTCTAGCGAAGACAAACGCCTATTGTATCTTTAAAAACAACCTTATCATTGTACGGTATATCGGTGATCAGTAAACAGTGATCAGCTTCTGAAGGCAAGAGGCAACAGGCAAGAGGCAAAAGACACAAGCAAATAAGGTCATTAAACCTAAATAAAGCTTTAGGGAATAGAGGGGTGACAACATATACAATGATTGGGGTTTATAGTCAAGCAACCCTAAGCCTATGCCACGCCGTGATGACTTACAGAAAATCCTAATCTTGGGCGCTGGCCCGATTGTCATCGGACAAGCCTGTGAATTCGACTATTCGGGAACTCAAGCCTGTAAAGCCCTACGAGAAGAAGGTTATGAGGTAATTTTAGTCAATTCTAACCCCGCCTCGATCATGACCGATCCAGAAATGGCTGATCGCACCTACATTGAACCAATTCTGCCGGAAATTGTCGAGAAAATTATCGCCAAAGAACGTCCCGATGCCATTCTCCCGACCATGGGTGGTCAAACTGCCCTAAATACCGCCGTAGCTTTGGCCAAAAGCGGCGTTTTAGAAAAATATAACGTGGAACTGATCGGGGCAAAACTCCCCGCTATTGAAAAAGCCGAAGATAGGGAACTATTCAAACAAGCAATGGAGAAAATCGGTGTTCCCGTCTGTCCTTCGGGGATTGCCAACAATTTAGAAGAGGCAAAAGCGATCGCCCATCAGATCGGTTCCTATCCCCTCATTATCCGGCCGGCCTTCACTTTGGGGGGAACGGGGGGCGGTATTGCCTATAACCAAGAAGAATTTGAACCGATGGCCCAGTATGGTCTAGATTGTTCGCCCACATCGCAAATTCTCGTCGAAAAATCTCTAATTGGCTGGAAAGAATACGAATTAGAGGTAATGCGCGATCTAGCCGATAACGTGGTGATCATCTGTTCGATCGAAAACTTTGACGCTATGGGGGTCCATACCGGCGACTCGATTACGGTTGCGCCCGCCCAAACCCTAACCGATAAAGAATACCAACGCCTCCGGGACTATTCTAAGGCAATTATTCGGGAAATTGGCGTAGAAACCGGCGGATCGAACATCCAATTCTCGGTTAATCCCACTAACGGCGACGTAATCGTGATTGAGATGAATCCCCGGGTATCCCGTTCTTCGGCCCTGGCATCGAAAGCCACGGGATTTCCGATCGCTAAATTTGCCGCTAAACTAGCGGTAGGCTACACTTTAGACGAAATTCCCAACGATATCACCAAAAAAACCCCGGCTTCCTTTGAACCGACTATCGATTACGTCGTCACCAAAATTCCTCGCTTTGCCTTCGAGAAATTCCCCGGCTCCCAACCGATTCTAACCACCCAGATGAAATCCGTCGGGGAAGCCATGGCTATCGGTCGAACTTTCCAAGAATCCTTTCAAAAAGCACTTCGCTCCCTAGAAACGGGACGTTTTGGCTTTGGTTGCGATAAAGTCGAAACTCTCCCCCCCCTCTCGGAAGTCCGGGCCAGTTTGCGGACACCTAACCCCGAACGGGTTTATAGTATCTATCATGCTTTTAAATTGGGCATGAATGGCGAGGAAATCCACGAACTAACCGGGATTGATCCCTGGTTCCTCGATAAATTGGCCGATTTGATGGAAACCGAGAAGTTTCTCAAACGAACTCCCCTGAAAAGTCTCCGCCAAGAGGACTTATTTGCTATTAAACAACAGGGTTTTAGCGATCGCCAAATCGCCTTCGCCACCAACACCAGCGAGGACGAAGTGAGAAGTTATCGCAAGGGTTTAGGTATTATTCCCGTTTATAAAATGGTGGACACCTGCGCGGCAGAATTTGAAGCCCTAACACCCTATTATTATTCCACCTACGAACAGGTGGAATCGGAAGTTTTACCCTCCGATAAACGCAAAGTGATGATCCTCGGTGGTGGACCCAATCGCATCGGCCAGGGGATAGAATTTGACTACTGTTGTTGTCATGCCGCTTTTTCCCTCAGTAACGCCGGTTTTGAGACGATTATGGTCAACTCTAACCCGGAAACTGTCTCCACCGATTACGATACCAGTGATCGCCTTTACTTTGAACCCCTGACTAAAGAAGATGTCTTAAATATCATCGAAGCGGAACAACCAGAGGGTTTAATTATTCAATTCGGTGGGCAAACTCCCTTAAAACTGGCGGTTCCCCTGCAAAAATATTTAGAATCGCCTAATTGTCCCGTAAATACCAAAATTTGGGGAACTTCACCCGATTCGATCGATGCCGCCGAAGATCGGGAACGGTTTGAAAAAATCCTCCGACAATTAGATATACGGCAACCCCCCAACGGTATTGCCCGCAGTTTTCAAGAATCCCAAGCGGTGGCTAAACGCATCGGTTATCCTGTGGTAGTACGTCCGTCCTACGTTTTAGGCGGTCGGGCGATGGAAATAGTCTATTCCGATAGCGAATTGGAACGCTATATGAAGTATGCGGTACAGATAGAACCGGATCACCCGATTTTAATCGATAAATTCCTCGAAAATGCCATCGAAGTGGATGTGGATGCTCTGTCAGATGCGACGGAAACAGTCGTTATCGGGGGATTAATGGAACATATCGAACAAGCGGGCGTACATTCGGGCGATTCTGCCTGTTCTATCCCCCATACGTCCCTGAGCGCCTCGGTTTTAACCACAATTCGACAATGGACGGTGGAACTAGCGAAAGCTTTAAAAGTAATCGGTTTGATGAATATCCAGTATGCGGTACAGGGGGAGACAGTTTATATCTTAGAAGCGAATCCCCGCGCTAGTCGTACCGTTCCCTACGTTTCCAAAGCAACGGGAGTTCCTCTGGCAAAAGTTGCCTCCCTCGTCATGTCAGGCAAAACCCTGACGGAATTGGGTATCATCAGCGAAGCAATTCCCCGTCATATTGCCGTAAAAGAAGCGGTTTTACCCTTCCAGAAGTTCCCCGGTGCTGATACTCTCCTAGGTCCCGAAATGCGTTCTACAGGGGAAGTAATGGGGATTGACAGCGATTTTGGCAAAGCTTTCGCTAAAGCGGAAATGGCCGCCGGCGTGATTTTAGCCACCAGTGGGACGGTTTTTGTCTCGATGAACGATCGCGATAAAACCCCCATGGTTCCCGTGGTTAAGGATCTGCAATCCCTCGGTTTTCGCGTCGTCGCCACTTCGGGAACTCGTGAAGTTTTGTTAGAAAACGGTTGCGAAAATATCGATTTAGTGCTAAAGATTCACGAAGGCCGCCCCCACGTTATCGATTGGATCAAAAATGATTGGATTCAGTTTATTGTCAATACTCCCAGTGGTGAAGAATCCCAAAACGATGGCCGACAAATTCGCCGTACTGCCCTCGATTATAAGTTACCAATTATCACCACTATCGCTGGGGCAAAAGCGACGGTAGCGGCCTTAAAATCCCTGCAATCCCAACCTTTAGAGGTGAAAGCTTTACAGGATTATCTCGCCTAATTTCAGTTATCAGTTATCAGTTATCAGTTAGAAAGGGGATATAGGGATTTAGGGAAATTTCAGCCAAATGCCCCACTACCCCATCACACCCCACACCCCACACCCCACACCCCACTTCCCAATTCATAATTCATAATTCATAATTCATAATTCATAATTCCTATGACCGATACTCTAAACGATTATAAAAACCTAATTAGCGAACTGATTAACCGTTATAAAAACCGCGTCGATTTCCTGACAATTCGTCTGGAAGAAGCGCGGGGGACTAATATTCTGCTGCGTTCCGAACGAGTGGAAACCCTCAGCGAAGGTATTGCTATCGGTGGTCAGGTACGCGCTTGTTATAAAGGAGGTTGGGGATTTGCCAGCTTTAATCAATTATCCAGTTTACAGGAACGATTAGAAGATGCGATCGCTGCTGCCCGTTTAATTGGGGAAGAAGAAACCCTGATTGCTCCGGTAGAACCTGTAATTATCTCCTGTGAATTGCCTTTAACAGGAACAGATCCCCGTTTAGTACCATTAGCCGATAAAAAAGCCCTCTGCGATCGCTATAATAACTTACTGCGTCAACACCATGCCAGTATTGCCACCACTTCCGTCCGTTACAGCGATAGCAGTCAACATATTCTTTTAGGCACTTCTGACGGGACTTTAATCGAACAAAAATGGTCAGACTTAGAAATGCGTTTTTCGGCCACCGCTAGGGATGGGGACAGCGTACAAACGGGCCGGGAAACCACGGGATCCCGAAAAGCTTTCGAGGATCTGATCAATTTAGAAGAACAGGTGCAAGGGTCGGCTAAACGGGCCCTACAAGCCCTAGTTTTGCCCCCTGTCAAGGGCGATACCTACACCGTCGTCATCGATCCCATTTTAACCGGTCTGTTCGTCCATGAGGCTTTTGGCCACCTTTCCGAGGCAGATATGTTATACGAAAATCCTGACCTTTTGGAAGTGATGAGTATGGGCAAACGTTTTGGACCAGATAACCTGCAAATCTTTGACGGGGCCTATCCAGAAGGTCATCGGGGCAGTTATTTTTATGACGATGAGGGAACCCCCGCAACCACGACTCAGTTAATTAAAGATGGGGTTTTGGTGGGAAGACTGCATTCGCGGGAAACGGCGGGCAAATTAGGCGAAAAACCGACCGGTAACGCCCGTTGTCTCAATTATCATTATCCGCCCATTGTCCGCATGACCAACACTTGGATTGAACGGGGAACCACTCCCGTTCCAGAGTTATTTTCGGGGATAAAAACGGGAGTTTATGCCCAAAATTGGCAGGGAGGCATGACTAACGGCGAAATGTTCACTTTTAGCGCTGGGGAAGCTTGGATGATTCGCGATGGAGAAATTGCTGAACCGGTTAAAGATGTGACTCTCTCCGGTAATGTCTTTAAAACCCTAGCCAATATTGAGGCAATTGGGGATGATTTCTACTGGGACGAGTCGGGAGGCTGCGGAAAAGGGGGTCAAAGTGGTTTACCCGTCGGCTGCGGTGGCCCCAGTCTCCGTATCCGCGATGTGGTGGTGGGGGGAGAAGCCGATATTTAGTGAACAGTAAACAGTAATCAGTGCAAAGAAAGTGGGAAACTACTATTTAGGGTCTGCTGAAAAAGTTTTTCCTGGGGGTAGGAGTCAGGAGTCAGGAGTCAGTAGCCGGTCGTTTCAGGCTTTGTTGCCCTTGTTTTTTGTACCAAGCGATGTACTACAAGAAGGATAATGCAAGGTTTTTGAAAGTCCCAATCCTATTTTCGCAGCAGGAACATCGGACTTTAACAGGTCAAAAGCTTTATTTTAAAAGGATTTTACCATTATTCAGCAAGCCCTATTTAATAGTAATAACTGATAACTGATAACTGATAACTGATAACTAATAACTAATAACTGATAACTGATATAGTGGAGTTTCATACGGGCGAAATCTATCTCATTTTCTCGTCACTGTCTTCGCTTTCTTGCTCATCTTGATTGATTTCTTCCTTAAATCCCCGTAAAGTTTTCCCCAAAGCTGCCCCAAATTCGGGTATTTTTTTCGGTCCAAATATCAGCAGAACAACCACAGCAATAATTACTATTTCTGGCCAACCTAATCCAAACATAATCTTGAAAGTAAAAAGTAAAAAAAGAGAAAGAAGTCAGAATTCAGGAGTCGGAAACTTGGAGAATTGCCAGATTCTGTCTTTTGCACGAGTGCCTGTTGCCTCTTGCCTTCAGAAGCTGATAACTGATAACTGATAACTGATAACTGATAACTGATAACTGACTCTATGCTGCCACTTCAGCGCGTTTATAAGCTTCGTCGAGGACTTCTGAGAGAGTCGGATGGGTGTGGATGCGGAAAGCGAGTTCATGGACGGATTTACGTTCAGCGATCGCATTGGCCGCTTCTTGAATTAAATCCGATGCGTGGATACCGATAATATGAACACCGAGTAATTCCCCCGTATCCTGACGATAAACGACTTTAGCGATGCCTTCCGTTTCTCCTTCCGCTAAAGCTTTAGAATTTCCCTTAAAATAGGTCTTGACAGCAGCCACCTTATACCCTTCTTGCTGTGCCAAAGCTTCTGCTTGCGGTTCCGTTAAACCCACATAACTAATTTCGGGGTGGGTAAAAGCAGCGGCGGGAATACTGCGATAATCGATGGTTTTTGGGCGATTACAGATATTTTCAATGGCTATTACCCCTTGACCCGAAGCAGCGTGAGCTAACATCATTTTACCCGTAGCATCGCCCACAGCCCAGAGATGGGGAATCGGTTCACCGTCCTGAATTACCTGCATTTTGTCATTAACGGCAATAAAACCGCGTTTATCCAGTTCTACCCCGACAAATTCCAGTCCGAGATTCTTTGTCGCTGGGACTCTTCCTGTAGCAACTAAACAAGCATCTACTTCTAAAATTTCGATCGCTTCTTTGCTTTTTGCGTCCACCAGTTCAATGGCCACAGGATTCCCCGGTTTAATACTTTTTGCCAAAACTCCCACATAAGTCTCGATGTCTCTAGGTTTAATCAGAACTCTTTCCGCGATTTTCGAGATTTCTGGGTCAAATCCAGGCATGAGACTATCTAAAGCTTCGATCATCGTCACTTCACAACCCAAAGCGGTGTATATATCCGAAAATTCCAGACCGATATAACCACTGCCGATAATTGCAATCCACTTGGGTAAAGTTTCTAATCTAACGGCCTCATCGCTGGTAAAAACCGTTTTATGATCGATCTCGATCCCCGGTGGGACAAAGGGAACCGACCCCGGACAGAGCATAATATCCTTAGCGGTGTAGATTTTTTCGCCACTATCCCCGATGACGCTAACTTTTTGCGGGCCGGCGATTTTTCCCCAACCGTGGATAGTATCAACCTTGAGACGTTTAAGACTATTAGTGAGATCGCCTCTAATTTTACTGACAAGGTTGTTAGCATGATCGGCAATTGTCGGACGGTCAAAATTAACGCCACCGATGGCAATACCTAGACTTTTCAGATGGTCACTATCGGCTAATTCCCGCACTCGTCCCGAGGCTGCCAGTAAAGCTTTAGAGGGAATACAACCGCGATTGACACAGGTTCCTCCCATATCTTTGGCTTCGATAATAGCCGTTTTTAGCCCACATTTGACTGCGTGTAGGGCTGCCCCGTGGCCACCAACTCCAGCACCGATAATAATTAAATCGTAGTCGAATTCACTCATAGTCTCTCTGACTCTCAAAGTTAGCATTATCCCATTTTACGATCCACTGCGATCAAGCGGTGCTATCCCGGTCAAAAACTGGAGCCAGTTTTTAGCCATAAGTCTCTTGTGCATTGAAACTGGCTATTGACAATTTTAGGACAAGTCGTTACTAGACCTCTGGTAAAAATCAAAAATTGTTGTTAGGGTTAGCAGTCAGTCGTCAGTAGTCAGTAGTCAGGAGAATTTAAAATGCTCTATTCACAGATTTTATGCCATTTAATCTTTATTTTTGCCGTTTTTGAATCCTCAAAAATTAATTAGGCAAGGCGTTACTGAATCAAGATATGAATACTAATTCTGCATCCTATCCATAGGTTAGTCTAGTCTTAGGTTGGAAAAATTAGACCTGCTGCCAATACTTTGCCAGATGAAAGACTCATCTTTCTCCTACCATAATTTAGGCTCGAAACCAGAATCATTAATGATTTCTACCGTTTCTCCCGATGGTTTAATCACAAATAAACCTTGTTTATAGGCATAACGATCTACTCCTTCATCTATTTCTATTCCCGCCACTGCACCATAAGCTTGATAGTTTTTATAATGGGGAAATGCTTGTTTAAATCGACTTAATTTTTCTAAAAACTCGTTGACATCATCTTTCGATAAACGAGACTTACATTCTACTAAAACTACCTCGGTTTCATCGACGGCTAAAATGTCAATCTCCATGGCTATTCCTTGCCGTTTTACCCTGGCACGACTATAGGTTTCTTTAACATCGATACCTTTGGCACGAAATAGGCTAATAACAGCAGGTTCGACTAATTCCTCGACAAATCTTCCCCAGCGAGTGGTTAAACTATCCACCGCACGACTGGTATTAGCCACTGTTTTCTCTAGATCGGCCAAACGGCGATCGGCTTCGGCGGATCGGCGATCGGCTTCGGCCTTGGCTTCGGCAGCCCGGCGATCGTATTCTTGGCGTGATTGTTCAAACTTTTCGTTAGTTTTCTCAAAAAGTTTATAGATATCTTCGATGGTAATCGGTTGAGACATGGTTATTTGTTTTAATCTTTCTTATTTTACTATAATTGTACTAGCAAAGTACAAGTCATTTTGGGGACAAGATAAAGTATGAAGGTATTGGGCATCGACTGGCTACTGTTCCGCAGTTCCGGTGTTCCCTAAAATCGGAGACTTCCCATCTCACCATGAAGATAAATGCTCTCGATAAAAAACAACCCCTAACCTCTCGGCTAGGAGTTATGGATCAAGGTAGTTGTTTTGTCAAAATTAAAGATAGAGATGATTTGAAAAACTAGGCCAGAGGATCCACACCCATGTCCACTACAGCATTGCGTAAAACGGTGATTTGTTGGCTAAAGTCCAGTTTTTGCAGAGCGGTGAGGACGATATTTGCCTCGCGAGTCATTTTGTAGTTAGCGGGGACGGGAACCACGGTTCCTTCCTTCATCATTTCCGCTAATTGATACCAGAAAGCTAGTTTGGTGTTAACACTGAGAACACCGTAGGAGCGGGTAATCGGATTGCTGACTTTTTTAACCAAATCGCGCATGGTTTCTAATTGTTCAGTGTGGGACATGGCTTTAATTTGGTTCAGTAGTCCCTCGGCAAATTGTAAACGAGCGGCTCCCGGTGCGGCGGGGGTAATAGAGCGACCCATTTCCGTATAGGCGAACCAGAGAACGGCTAGTTTATCATCGGTGTTCAAACTTTTATATTGAGCGGTGGTGCTAGGAACATCGATCGCTAAAGTGTTGAATGCAGATGCAGTGTAAACCATAATAAGCCTCAGAGGTGATTGTTTATTTAATTTAGAGACTTGCTTACTGCCTTATCTCTTTACCTGCCCATTATGTAACAAAAAATTTAGGATTGCAAATAATTGTTACAAATACTTGACTTAAGATATTTCTATGCTGACAGAAACACAAATCAAAGAAAAAGCGCTAGAGTTGGGCTTCCATGGGGTCGGTATTGCCTCTGTGGACAGCCAAGACTCGGCGGTATCCCATCTAAAAAGCTGGTTAGAGCGGGGTTATCACGCTGATATGGATTGGATGACTAACCCGAAACGACAGGATATCAAAACTCTTTGGCCAGAAGTGCGATCGCTAATTTGTCTCGCCCTTAACTACTACACCCCCCAGCAACACAGTCAAGAGCAAAACCATGGCAAAATTTCCCGTTATGCTTGGGGACGGGATTATCACAAAGTATTAAGTAAAAAATTAAAAGCCCTCAGTCAATGGTTAGAAAGTCAGGGAGAGCAAATTCAAACCCGTTACTATGTGGATACTGGACCGGTACAGGATAAAGTTTGGGCGCAAAGAGCAGGGATCGGCTGGATTGCCAAGAATGGTAACTTAATTACCCGCAATTACGGCAGTTGGGTGTTTTTGGGCGAAATATTAACTAATTTACCTTTAGAACCCGATCGACCCCATAGCGCCCATTGTGGCACCTGTAGCCGTTGTTTAAGCGCCTGTCCCACCCAAGCAATAGTTAGTCCCCATGTGGTGGATGCTAATCGCTGTATTGCCTACCATACCATTGAAAATCGTTCTGTAACTTTGCCTACAGAAATTGCCAAGAATTTACAGGGTTGGGTAGCTGGCTGCGATATCTGTCAAGATGTCTGTCCTTGGAATCAACGTTTTGCCCAAGTTACCGACGTGGAGGATTTTCAACCTCGTCCGGAAAACCTTTCGCCAAGGTTGGATGAATTAGCTAATCTAACTATAGAGGAGTGGGATCGTCGTTTCATCTCGTCAGCCCTACGTCGAATCAAACCCCAGCAGTGGCGACGTAATGCCCAAGCTAATTTAGCTCATTCTCCTAACCCCCTACAAGATGACAATTAAAGTGGTCGTGTTCGATTTTGATGGTACTATCGCCGATACCCACGATACTTTCGTGGAGATTGTCAATCGTTTGGCTAAAAATTTTGGTTATCAACCCGTCAACGAGGAAGATTTGGCCAGACTAAAAAACCTTAGTTCCCAAGAAATTATTAAACAATCCCAAGTTTCCCCCGTTAAAATCCCTTTTTTACTCTATCGAGTTAAACGGGAATTAAATAAACAAATTGAATGTCTGAAACCCTTCCATGGCTGGCATCAATGCCTCGCCACTCTTAAAGAAAGAGGCTATAGATTAGGAATAATAACTTCTAATACCAAAGAAAACGTCACCATATTTTTAGATAATAATCAACTCTTAAATTTATTTGATTTTATCTGTTCGGGAACGCCTTTATTCAGCAAACACAAAATTATTGATCGCCTGATCCGACAAAATAAATTCTGTCCCGATGAAATGATTTATGTCGGCGATGAAACCAGAGATATTACTGCTGCCAAAAAAAGTCAAGTGCAAGTGGTGGCCGTCGCTTGGGGCTTTAATTCCCCTCAGATTCTCACCCAATTTAACCCCGATCATCTCATTCACCATCCCCTAGAATTATTGGATATTTTAGATAGGGCTGGCTGAAAAAGTTTTTACTGGGAGCATGGACATTTGTACTATAATATCCAACACTCAGTTTAAATATAGACTTCGATCGATGGGGGCAGAGAGACTCGAACTCTCACGAGCTTATAAGGCTCAACGGATTTTAAGTCCGTAGCGTCTACCATTCCGCCACGCCCCCGTTATTTAACCAACAGTCTTTTATCATATCATAAATAATTTAATTGGCAAGAGTATTTTTAGCAATTATTTTAGCCCGCCAATTCGATCGCCGCAAAGGGGGAAAGACAGGGTAAAATAATCAGCAGGTGAATTGCCGTTCACCGACAGCCATTGAGAAAAATCAATCCTTATGCAATCAATTCTGACGCAAGAAACCATTATCATCGCCCTGATCTACCTATCTCTCAGTGTCTTGTATTTGCTCGTCATTCCCGCCTTTATCTACTACTACCTCAATACACGCTGGTATGTGGCTTCTTCTTGGGAAAGAGGGTTTATGTACTTTCTGATGAGCTTTTTCTTCCCCGGGATGCTGTTGTTAAGTCCTTTCCTTAACTTCCGTCCCCAACGTCGTACCCTAAAAGCTTAAGTTATCACCAAAAAAACCCATGAGACGCATAGATGTCATCGGGATCGGTATAGGGATGTTTGCTATGGGCGGCATCCTCTACATTATCCTGCAAAAAACTGGTTTAGATAGCGCTTCGGCGGGAATTTGGAGTCAAGCGGTGTTGGTAGGTGGTGTCATCGGTTGGATTTTTACCTATCTGTTTCGAGTCGCCACCGATAATATGACCTACGGCAAACAGCGCAAAGATTACGAAGATGCCGTCTTTAAAAAACGTCTGGAAGCGATGACTCCCGAAGAAATCGCCCAAATGCAGCGGGAGATTGAAGAAGAAAAAACTAAATAGACGGATGAAACCCGATAAAATCATCATCGGTTGGCGAGAATGGCTCGATTTACCCGATTTAGGCATTACCAAAATTAAAGCCAAGATTGATACAGGCGCTCGCTCCTCGGCCCTACACGCTTTTCATCTGCATCCTTTTGCAGATGGCGATCGCAATTGGCTGCGCTTTCAAGTTCATCCCTACCAAAAAGATAGTCACCACACTGTCACCACCACCGCAGAAATCCTCGAATGGCGACAGGTAAAAAATTCCGGTGGTCAAAGTCAACTACGTCCCGTTATCAGAACAAGTGTATTACTTGGCGGTCGTCAATGGCCGATCGAATTAACCTTGACTAATCGCGATGTCATGGGTTTTCGGATGTTGTTAGGACGAGAAGCACTGAAAAAAGGCTTTCTTGTCCATCCGAATAGGTCTTTTTTACTGAGTTAAGTTATATTTAGTTATCAGTTATCAATTATCAGTTATCAGATGTGAGTTTTCAGTTCACTGTTTACTGTTTACTGATCACTGAAAAGGCTTTTCTGGGAAGTGGGTAATTAGGGAAGTAGGGAGTGGGTTTTTAAAGTTCGATTGGGATTTAATCGCACTATTAAAAACAGATTTGTTATTATTATCTATCTAAATTCTTGGAGATTGTTGCTGTATAATTGTGATGACTGCCCCCGCTTTTCATCTGAACTATGACCATTCCCGATTTTCAATCGATTATGTTGCCCCTATTAAAAATACTTGCAGATGGCAAAGTTTATAAATATCGAGAAATTATTGAAGCCTTGGTCAGAGAGTTTCAAGTCACGGAAGCGGAAAGAAAAGAAATGCTTCCCAGTGGACAACAAGAAATTTTTGCTAATCGAGTCGGTTGGGCAAAAACCTATTTAAAGAAAGCGGGATTAATTGACTCACCCCAAAGAGCAACTTTTGTAATTTCTGAGAAAGGAAAAGAAATATTATCTCAAAATCCTGCTCGAATTGATGCCAAATTTCTGAGACAGTTTCCTGAATTTCAAGAATTCAATCGAGTCAATAAGCAAAATGAAACTATTACTCTTGAAAGCAATTTATCAACTTCTGATCAAGAACAAAATCCAGAGGAATTACTAGAAAACTCCTATCAAGAAATTCGTCAAGCATTAGCAACAGACTTACTTTTTATTCCGCGAAAATTATCCCCAGATGCTTTTGAAAAATTAGTAGTAGAATTACTGGTAAAAATGGGTTATGGTGGCTCGATTAGAGATGCTGGTAAAGCGGTAGGTAAGAGCGGGGATCAAGGGATTGATGGGATAATAAAAGAAGATAGACTCGGTTTAGATATAATCTATATTCAAGCCAAAAGATGGGCTGATAATAATGCCGTTGGTCGTCCAGAAATCCAGAAATTTGTCGGGGCATTAGCGGGACAAGGAGCCAAAAAAGGTATTTTTATCACTACTTCCTATTTTACCAAAGAGGCTTTAGAATATGCCCCCAGAAATGAGATAAAAATAGTGCTGATTGATGGGGAAGAATTAGGTCAATTGATGATTGATTATAACTTAGGTGTATCGACCCAAAAAATCTATGAAATCAAGAGAATTGATCATGATTATTTTGGGGATGAATGAGAGAGAGAGGGGGACAAGGGTTACAGAAAACGACGATGGCGTTAAAATAGATGGAAAAAATAGAGGATAAAAACTATGGACGGGATGACCTTTTTTCAGAAAAGTGCGGGACAGTGGAAATCTCAGCGCACCACCCATCATTTACCCTTTCGACGCTCAGAAACCGGCGATTCCGAGATTTATGTGGAAGCTTTAAGCGCCGATAACCCGAAAATTATCGCTATCTGTGAAATGCACGAAGTCGATCCCGCCAAGGCGGTGGGGGGTGCCTTTGTCAGTTGGGATGGTTCGATGCAGTGGGACAAAGAAGACGAAAATCATCAAGGAACCACCGTTTTTGCGCTAATTCCCGACGAAGATAATCCCCAAGCTGGTGTTCTCCTGCGGGAGCGCGGTTATGCGGAAATCGTTCCCGTGGCGGGCCGTTATCACATTGATGAACAGGAAGGTTTAGTCTTAATTACAGAATACGAAACTATGACCTCGATCGAGCGTTTTTGGTTTGCCGATACCGATTTACGTCTCCGCACTAGCACAGTTCAACGTTTTGGCGGTTTTAATACGGCCACTTTTTGTGCTGAATCCCGCAATCAGTCATCGGAGTCAGTCTCTAGTGATTCCCCCGAACCTTCATCCTATTCGATTAGTGGCTGGTAAATCTAGGAGACAGGAGACAGGAGACAGGAGACAGGAGATGGGGAAATGGGGAAATGGGGAAATTCAACTAATACCCCAACACCCCCCGCAACGCGCACGCAGTGACCACCCCAACACCCAAAATCCCAACCCCCAACACCCCGGATGGTAAGCAAGTTTTCTTAACAATTGTAAGAATTTTTAATATTTCTTTTCTAGTTGGCACCTACTCCCTTATCATTAGGAGGAAAGTTTTTTAAGCATTTCTAAGGATACGGAGGTTTACCCTTGGCCATTCCTCTTTTAAATTACGCCCCCAAGTCCCAAAACGTGCGGGTAGCTGGTTATGATGTCGGTGGAGACGAAAAACCGAGAGTTTACACGACGGAAAATGTCCTCTCCCCTGGCGACCTGGACGATTTAATCGAAGCCGCTTACCGTCAGATTTTCTTCCATGCCTTCAAATGGGATCGGGAACCCTTCCTCGAATCCCAATTACGCAATGGACAATTATCGGTGCGGGATTTCATTCGTGGTTTACTGTTATCGAAAACCTTCTATAACAGCTTCTACGAGAAAAACAGCAACTATCGCTTTGTCGAACAGGTAGTACAAAGAGTTCTCGGTCGCGATGTCTATAGCGAAAGAGAAAAAATTGCTTGGTCGATTGTCGTTGCCACCAAAGGGATTCAAGGTTTTGTCGATCAACTTCTCAACAGTGACGAGTATCTGCAAAGCTTTGGTTATGATACCGTTCCCTACCAACGTCGTCGCACCCTAGCCAGCCGCGAAATTGGTGAACGTCCATTCAACATCACCTCGCCTCGCTACGATGGCTACTATCGTGGTATTTTGGGCTTCCCTCAAATCGTTTGGCAGAATGCTGTACGTCGCTATGTTCCCCAAGAGCAAAAACCCAAAGCCGGCGATCCTTCCAGCTTCTTGGCTATGGCCCGGGGTCTCGGTAGCGCCAAAGGCAATCCTGTACCAAGAGTCTCCGCTATGAATATTAACATCGAGGCTTCTGTACCCCGTCGTTAATTTTTAGCTCAACCTGCCGGGGAGAGTCCCTAATTGGCAGAATGACCCCCGAACCATAATCAGGTTATTCTGTGAATTGGTGGCTCTCCCTATGGGGTGGCTCCTGAGATAATCCCCCCACCGAGAACGATTTCCCCTTCATAAATCACGGCTGCCTGGCCCGGGGTGATACTAAATTGTGGTTCATCAAAAACCAGTTTCACTTGATTATTTTCTAGGGGAATAACATTGACGGGAACGGCCGGAGAACGATAACGTACCTGTACTTGCGCGCGGATAGGGGTGGTGGGTTCGGCAATAGAAACCCAGTTCATCCGTCCGACAAGACAATCGGCACTAACGGCACTTTCGCGATTACCGACGATAACCCGATTCATGACGGGATCGAGTTTTACCACATAGAGGGGTTCGGCGGCGGCGATGCCGATGCCTTTGCGTTGTCCGATCGTATAATGATGGATACCGCTATGTTTACCCAAAACTTTGCCATCGAGATCGACGATATCGCCCTCACTAACGGCGATATACTTATCCAAGAATGATCGCATAGTTCCGTGAGCTTCAATCAAGCATAAATCCTGACTATCGGGTTTATCTGCTGTTTTTAAACCGAATTCCTGGGCAATCCTGCGGGTTTCTGCCTTGGTTTGTTCGCCCAAGGGAAATAAAGTTCGACGCAGTACATCTTGAGTTAGATCATAGAGAAAATAGGATTGATCTTTATTTTTATCGACGGCGCGCAGCAGTTGATAACGGTTATTTTCCGGAGAAAAACGAATTCTAGCGTAGTGACCAGTGGCAATAGTGTCCGTTTGCAAGGTTTCCCTAGCATAATGCAGCATCGGGCTAAATTTTACCGATTTATTGCACTGAGAACAGGGCAGCGGTGTGATTCCCGCTTCGTAACCGGAAACTAGATAATCAATAATTTCTTTTTGGAAAAGCTCGCGACTATCGACGATATGATGGGGAACCCCCAACTGTTCACAAATAAAGGCCGCATCTACCATTCCCTCGGAGCAGCATTGACCTTTACCCTTCATTAACCACAGGGTCAAGCCAATAACATCATAACCTTGAGCGTGTAAGGCGGCAGCGGCAACAGAGCTATCTACTCCCCCCGATAGACCGACAACAACTTTTCCCATAAACCTTGTAATGATTTTTAACCAATATACTTTCTAGACTAGCATTTCCTCCTTTAAAATTTGGACATGGTGTACCCAAATTTCCTGTGAGGACAAACCAGCACAATGAGAACAAACCTACTGTTTTTCTCGGCTTTATTTTGGTTAAAAGTCGGGATAATCGCTCAAGCAACCGTGCTGCTAAAAGCAAACTTATCTTTTGCCCAGAATCTTTATCCCGGTCGTCGTTTGCCCCCACCACCGGCGGTTAGACAACCAACTAAACGTTCAGACAGTCCCAGTGCTGTTAATTGTTCCCAATGTTCACCCTTAAATTTGCCCCCAGTTAATTCTCCTTCAGTTCGTCCTCTGGTGGCGGACCCAGTTTCTGGTAATCAACCCCTGAGAGAATACGTTTTTCAAGCTCCCGCTACCGTGCGTCCTGCCGATGCTACGGTTATTAATAATCATCGTCAAACTGTCAATCCACCAGCACCCAGACCTCAAAATCGCGCCAATAAACCCCCCGCACCACAGCAGCGGGTTATTGCCGCTAATCAACTCTTTCGCGTGGAAGTTAGGAGTAATAGTGCGGAAGCGTTGGCAAAAATTAAAGAAATTGAACCCCTCGCATTTATCCGTACGGGAGAAAATGTTATTCAAGTGGGGTTATTTCAGCAACAATACCAAGCTAAACAACGGGTACAAGAGTTAACTAAACAGGGTTTTAGCGCCCAGATTATTACCCTCAATAATTAGGGTTTGCGGCAAAAAGTCTGTTGGTGGGGTGTAGGGTGTGGGGTGTAGGGTTTTATTCTCCCCCGTTCACTCCAATGGCTGACACTTTTTGATAGCAAAAAAGTCTAAAAGTTTTATCCAACAAGGTTTTCACATTTATTCAGCAAACCCTAATTAGGTAATAATTCTCTAGGATTTCAGCTAATCTCGATCGAATCTCTTGCCTTTTGCCTATCCTAACCAAGAAGTTAATTTTGCCCTATTAAGTAGTCGGACATAAATTCTGTTGTCTATCTTAAGAAATGTAAATTGATGCAATTCTTACTGACTACTGACTCCTGACTCCTGACTCCTGACTCCTGACTCCTTACCCCACAGTTAACTTTACTTTTGTCCAACTACTTACTTAGCACACAGAGTTAATTTTGTCAAGCAAAATTCTGACCGCATTGATGATCACATCCGGTTGATTCATCCAGACAAAATGACCACTTTTATCTGCTTGTATTTGCAGAAAATCTCCGGATAACTTGCCTAATTCCAGGTGCATCTCCTCCCGGAGTTGGTTGGCACTTTTGAGGGGAATAAAGCGAGTCCAAAGGGAAGGTTTAAAAAAAGAATTAGCTTTAATACTAACTATCGGTAAATTACCGAAATTGTTAGCCTTACTCACCTGACAAGCGCTTTGGTCGAGATTAAGCATTTCTCTACTCATCGTCATCCAGTGTTTAGCGCGACAGAAAGAACGCTTAACTCGATCACAAGAATCTGGGGAAAAGCGACGTAGTTCTGGTTTTAATAATTCAAAAACTCCTAGAACTCTCAAAACTCGGATAATGCCTAAAATTGAGCCGATAATCGACATCCAAAATCCCGAGATAAAAAATAATTTTAATGCCTTTAATGCCGGCGACATTTTCAGCATTCCCTGCTCGTGTAAACCATCGGTGAGTACCAAACCTACTACTTTTTCTGGGAACAGATGAGCATAAAGTCGAACATTATAACTGCCAAAAGAATCACCAATTAAAATATAAGGCGGTTCTATTTGTGCTTGGGTTAGTAATTTATCTAATTCCTGAACAATTTGGTAGCTAGTCCGGGGATAAGGACTAGAATCGCTCCAACCATAACCCGCTCGATCATAAATACAAACCCTAGCTAATTGTGATAATTCTTCTATCAAAAAATATCCCTCAATTCCCCCTAAACTATGGTCAATAATAATAGTGGGACTAGCTACTCCTGCTAGACAAAAATGCAGGCGATATTTACCCAAATTAATCAAATTACCCGGCGGTGCTTTTTGTTCTTCTAACCAAACAGATAACGTCTGATAAACTGTTGTCGCTACTAGGAGAATTACTCGAATTGATAAAGACATAACTAGACCTCTTGTAAAAATAAAAAATTCTCGTGGTTGCTGGAGAATTAAGCATGAATAATCATCAATTAAATGGTCGATTTAGCTGTGATTAAAAGAGAGTCCCAGCATTCCAGCCAAAATATAGTATAAATGAATGCCTGACACCGTGATTTTAGGCCAAGTATTGCCAGTCAATTAAGCATAAATACTTAAAACAGCCTCAAATGCGAGCTGCTACGCAGTGCCTTCGGCATCGCATTTACCGAAGAAAAAGCGCTTAATAAGTTGTTAAATTTCGAGAACAACATTAGCAGTATGCTGAAAATTGGCGAAAACCATTAAGATCATAGACCGAGTTTAATCTTATGCTAGAGAAAATACTATACGCTGATTCCGGCGCAGGTCAAACCCAAGAAATGCTACAAGCATTGATGGATCTCCCCGCTATCCGGAAAGCGTCGATTACCATTCTCCGGGTTGTTCCCCCTCAGATTACCACCGAAGCTCTGGCCAGTAAATGGGAAGAGGGAACCCAAATGCTGACTAAAATCCTGCAAGAAGTCAAAATTGAACCCAGCAAAGTTTCCACTATTCTGCGTCAAGGAGATCCCAAAGATACCGTCTGTCAAGTTGCCGACGAAATCGGTGCTGATTTGATCCTGATGGGTTCCCGAGGACTGAAGCGACTGGAGGCAATTCTAGAAAATTCCGTCAGTCAATACGTCTTTCAACTGACTAATCACCCGATGTTATTAGTAAAAGACGATATTTACGTCAAAAAAATCAAAAAGGTGATGGTAGCTCTCGATAAGTCTAGTTCGGCTGATTTAGCTCTCGATTTGGCTATTTATCTCCTGCGGGATTATCCTTCAGCGGAGTTAATTCTGGCCCGCGTCAACCCCGACTTAAAGCCAGAATTTGCCCCCACTTCCCCCAAAGAAATGGAAGAAAACCCAATTTTAGGGCCAGCAGTGGCAAAAGCGAAACGGATGAATATACCCTATCGCTGCGTGGTGACGGGGGGTAAACCGGGAGAACAACTCTGCAAACTCGTCGATGATTATGGTGTCGATCTCTTACTGTTGGGGTCGCCCGATCGCCGTCCTTCCGTGGCTAAGAGTTTACCGGATCTCGATCGCCTTCTCGGTACTTCCCTCTCGGATTATGTGCGGGTTAATGTCAATTGTCCCGTCCTTTTAGCTAGAAAAGAAGGGATTTAGCCCTTATTGGGTGTAGGCAGGTAAGTCTTGACTCATTTGATTTAAGTTGCTGGCAATGGCTTTCATCGTCATAAAAGCCGAGCTAAAGGCGATTAGCTCATTTAAGGGATAACTTCGACTCTCAACCCGCAAACTCAGTAATTGCTTCTCAAGAGATTCAATTTCTTGGATGAGCAATCCTAACTTTGGTGGGTTGAGAATTACCTGGGCAGCGATCGCAGTTTGTTGTGCGATCGCTAAAATCATCAGCCATTTTTACTTTTTTGGTGAGGACGGTGGGCAGACGTTTGGAGCGTTTTGCCCGGGCGTTGCTGAATTAAGCTATGAATCAGTAAGGAATAGGCACTTCTTGAAACTTCAGATAATGAATTAATAAACGAATAGAGTATCCTAACATTTCTGTAGACTTAGAATAGCAGAGTGTTTGGCGATGCAATCGGGCTAGATAATGTCTTAAACGTGTGTTCTCACCCTCTACTCTGGTCATATAAGTCTTACTAATTATATGGTCGCCCTCTGCTATAAAACATGGATAAACTGACCATCCATCACTCACATAAAAATAGCATCCCCAAGACTTAACTAATTCCCATAATGGGCGAAACGTTTCGCTACTATGGTCTCCGATTACCCAACCTAAAATTCCTTTTTTAAAGTGGTCAACGGCTCTCCACACCCAGATTTTGTTTTTTTTGAGCCAACAAAGGTTTCCAATTCATCCAGTTCCCCTACTTCAGGAATTGTTTCTGGGTCATAGGCGACTGGCAATAATTCTCCCACAGATTTTACCCAATTAATTACGGTCGTATGATGAACTCCCTTGGTTCTTCCGAACTTACACTGTAGAAAAGTCCCCAAGCTCCCTCTCTGTCCAGCAATGTTCTAAAGTTGATAAATATCAATCTAACAAAAACTCAAAGCCTTATTGTACAAGCTTTACAAGCATAAGTTGTTGATAGTTTTGCATGACAGGTTCGGTAGAGCCACTCCCTTTAGCCTTTCTATTCCTCTAAATCCCATCCCATTAACATAGGCAGTTAGGCATTCTCGCTTCGTTTTTTCGTCATAGCCTTTCTGTTTTTCATAGTTATTAATAAATTGACGGCCACAGGTTACACAAATATGATTTTGTTTACCTTGTTTATTGATGCCATTTTTACGGATATGGGTAGATTTACATTCAGGGCATTGCATTTTGATTTCCTCCATTCATATCTCTATTATGCAACGCCCTCAACTGGATGCTTTACAAGATGGGCTACAGCAACCGCTTCCTGAACCGATACGACAAAAGTTTTTACCTGAATTACAAGCGGTCGCACAACGAACTGCGATCGCTTTTGATGAAATGGCTGAGGCGATCGCTGCCCAGGTAATTCTCAACCCACCAAAGTTAGGATTGCTCATCCAAGAAATTGAATCTCTTGAGAAGCAATTACTAAGCTTGCGGGTTGAGAGTCGAAGTTATCCCTTAAATGAGCTAATCGCCTTTAGCTCGGCTTTTATGACGATGAAAGCCATTGCCAGCAACTTAAATCAAATGAGTCAAGACTTACCTGCCTACACCCAATAGGTAATAGGCAAATATTATCAGCCTGAAGGATCTCTGCTCTCAGGGCTGTATATTCAGTAGAGTGTAGGGTGCGTTAGGCGGCTATCAATTTAGTCAAAAAACTAAAATTAATAATTCGCCGTAACACACCCTACAAGATCGGCGATCGCACTAACGGTCGCGCTCACCGGACACAAAAAACCTTTAAACTCAACCGACCATATTTGTCCGTTCCGGTGCAGCGCGCTTGTTAGGTCTGGATCGTATTCATCACGTTCACGGGCGAGATCAGGTCAAACACAACCGTCTCTGGCACCGCATCGGCGTTTGGATACAGTTCGAGGTACCGGGCGATGTCCTTTGCCTGTCTGATGCGGATCGCCTGACCCACCTCGCGCACGTCTTGGTAAAAACTGTCAACGATGTCGCGTAGTGCTGGTACGACAAAACCATAGCTATCCTGTAGCACATCAATGGATGGCTCCAGCACACCTCGACCAAAGACGGTTTCAGGATAAGGACCCTGCCCAGTAACCGATGCGTTGATCTGGACATCCATAAAAGTCATGTTCCCGATATCCTCATAGGTCGCAGTTTGTGATGGCAGACAGAACAATACATCGGCGGATGTCCATTCAGCAGAGGATTTGCCTTGCGGGGGGGCGTACATTAGGGTGGAGGCGTTCGGTACGAATGCAGCGTGATTGTAGGCACCGTCATTGACCACGGTGTGCTGTACAGAGAACTGCCAGATAAACATCGTTAGCACTTGCTTTAGGCAGTCAGCGGTCTTGACCTCGCTGGGGAATCGCTGCGCCCGACGGTTGCCGTCGATATAGTTGAATGACGGGATTAACTTATCGAAGAATCGTTGCAGTTGCACATCTGCTGCAATCTCGCGATCTCCCCCCGGATATTGCACATTGACAAATGCGTTGACGAACCTGAAGATTGCTTTGAACCACAAGCTGGCATCGTGCACATAGGGGTAGGAAAACGGTGTTTCGGAAACCCCACGTTTCGCAGCATCGATCGGAATTGCTAGATCTAGGAAACGAAAATCACTATCGTTGTAAATCCGATTTTGCAATTGATAGTTGCCAATACGACCGCAAGAGAAGATTAAATCGTAAATGAAGCCGATGTTGTATACGCCGGGAGTGCCATTGATAGTTCGGGTTGTGGGGAATGGTTGGGCTGTCGGATCGTAGTCATGATTATAGATGGTTTGTTGGAACTCGACTGTCTTGACGACATGAGGACTCAGCAATTTGAACACAGGGTGTTGCTGGAACGGTTCGCTGGAAACAGGTTCGGTGAGTGGGTTGAATACCTCTTCCGAGAACAATGAGATCGACACCATCGCACAGATCTGGTGGGTCAGCAATTGATGAAAGCCAACATCATGGAGGGTTTGTCCGGCGCAATTGGTTTGCATTTTTGCCAGCAACCAGGCATTGGCGGCATTAGTCATATTGGGGGTGAATAGCTCGCCGCCCAATTCAAGCTGGATGCCCAGCGGCATCAGTTCGTTTTGCGCTGTGACTGTGAAAAATACGATTGGCTTGGCGAGGTAGTAGCCTTCGGGAATTACTGTACATGCTGACAAGTAACGACGATAATCTGCGATGTACTGAACATTCTCGATTGGCCCCAGGTCTTCCGGGTTAGGTACCTCAGCCGTGGCGATAAGCTGTTTGACCTCAGATACATTTACTCGTGTCAGCAGGTTCGGCATGAAACCGGCTAACTGCTGGCGTGCGAATTCATCGTCGTCCTTCAGCCAGAACTCTGGAGCGGGAATAGCCTGGAAATTGTTGCCATAATAGATGTCTTCTAACATATCTACCGCATTGTCCGTGCGGATAGGCTTCGGTGGTAATTTCGCCCGCTGCGCCACGTTATCGTCCCACAGTGCATTCAACATCTTGAGGACTTGCTTGTCCTGTGTCGTTGCTTTCATAGTCTGTGGCACTGTGTTGTAGTCGGCAATGAATGCAGGGACGAGACCTTCAAAAACGTAATTTGTATTCCCATAAATGCTGCGATCGCCATTGGGTGGCACTGCCGCCGCATTGCGATCCACCAGATTGTATTGATAGGCATAACTCATCTGGTTTGCGGTACTAGGATCGCCTTCGATATCGGGTGTTGTGTAAGTACCCCAGATCTCCTTCATCTGTTGAATTTTCTCCTTTGCACCCGCCTGCTGGAGGATATTCAGTACAGCGTTATAGGCTGAATCCAGCGCGCCGACGATCCAGCCGTGATGCACAGAGCAACCCTCCCCAGCAAAGTTGAGGCAGCCATCGAATTCTGGAGTTAACAGGGTGGGGTAGAGATACTTAAATTGATTGGGGTTAAACAGCACAAATGCGCCACCCCCAGCGTGTTCGTCCCAAAACCAGGTTTTTGTGGTTCTACCGTCGTCGTATCCGGCAAAGTGTTCGTAAACATCCACATCTGGGTAGAGATACTGAATTCCTTTAAGGCATTCTTCGATACGTTCGCGATCGCTTAGCGCTCCAAGTTTGCGGGCATCCATCGCCCAACAATAGATCTGTAGAACGCCCTGCTGGGCATTGTATCCATAGGATGGATAGATGATCTGGCGGTTGGGTCGGTCGGTGGCAGCAGCACCGTATCCCCCCTGTCGCTCTCCGGCTTCAATCCAGAACTGTTTTTTGAAGGTCAAAAATGCCTTGAATGCACTCATATAGTTGGATTCGCGGATTGCCTGCGCCTTGGCAAAGGAAAGACTATTGAGCAGGTTCAGCCGATCTGCGCCATTCAGGTAGCAGCCGTTGGGTAATGTGGCGATCGCATAAGGGTATACATGTTCTGAATCCTGTGAGGTAGCAAGGTCGCGAACGACCAACCGCATCCCACCATGACCATCATATAGCTCGGCATCGTGCTGCAATGACACCGCCTTGTGCCGCAGGTAGACCCGCTGGCGCTGGTTGGCACTAACAAGTTCTGGCGGGCTGGACCCAGCAGTTTGTACATTCTGGCTGTCCTTGGCATGGGGTGGTTGGGCATCTGGGGTCAGATTTGGTGGATTGTAAGTATAGGAACCATCCGGTTTTGCCGGGAGCATTCCGACCTGTATCTGTGCGATCTGACCATCCTTGCTTGACACTGCATCCGCCAGATCGAGGACAATGCGACAGGCATCGGGAAAATGCTGCATTCCCTTATCAACCGTCAACATATAGATGGCATTATCCCCGGGTCGATACGGATCTTTGCTGCCGCCCCAATCGTATACAGCTATCACCATCTCTACAAATGACACTGCATACATACCGCTGCCAACATTGGTGGTTTCTAGGAAACTGGCGACCGACCACGGCAGCAGGTCGTTCTTGGTACCCATCTGTGGATCGTAGTATTCGCCCATATCACCCAACCGAAACTGGGTGGTGAGATAGTCCCACATCGAGTACTGGTCAAATTGCATTAACAGTTCAAAGCCTTCCGCGAAGGAACGGTTGATGGCATCAAGGAACGGCTTGTTAACTTGGTCTAGTACCTGGTTAATGGGCAAATACTGATTTTTCTGGGAGTCTAGTTTGGGTGTCAGCCAAATGTCGGGCACGTCGCCACCAGTTGATTGACCAAAGTTGAACCCGTTCAGCACCGACTGGCTGCTGGTGGTGAACGTTGGCATATTGTTGTACCGGAGTCTTTGTTGGGGCGAGTTGTAATAGAACTTCCGCCAGTAGACTTTTTTGTCACCTAAACCGTTGCGATCCAGTACAGCATTGACAGCAAGCGCCACTTGTTGCACTGGCAGCATATCTGCGGAAAATTGCGGCAGCCGCATACCGCCGACTTCACCGTAAAGACCGGCCTTTTCCATGTCATTCGGATCGTAATCTGAGGAATACCAGGTGTCGATCCGCCCCCCAACCCGGTCGCTGCTTTCAAAGATGTCGCACTCAATGCCGAGAGATCGCAGGATTAACCCTGCGAAGAGTCCAGCAAAACCTCCGCCGACAATACCAACCATCGGATGATCGGTAGGGTTCTCTCGACTGCAAGCCTCAAATGTCTGCTGAAATCGCTGTGCATTCTCACGGCTGCGCTGCCTACTGACAGTAAAACGATAGTCCGAACCATAATTCCTCAACACCCAGCGAGAAAACGCCGATCGCAAGGAGCCAACGTTAGCAGTAACCGGGGGGGATGCCGATGAGGGTGAGTGAAAGGAGAGGTAGCTCATAAGTTCAAGGTTTGATCTTTAGAAGTTTGGGCCTTGCTGATTTGAGATATGAATCTTCTTTTGTGGGATTTTTAAAACCTAGACCCAAACTAACTTTTGGATAGGTGCAAGGTTGTCATTCATACCTTGATTCAGCAACGCCGAAGTTTGAATATCGAATGCTAGGGGACTACGATTTGATATAGCCCATGATGGGTTCACGTGCGACCTAACTATATATTATGCGGAAATTTTCCGTATATCACGCTAAATACGCACTTTTTAAAGAATCTTTCCGTATATTACGCTCAAATGGAGTGATCGCAAGAAGTTTTCCGTATAATATTACGATAAGCGTGTTATGCCGATTAGCGTACTCTGTGATGAACCCTCCCCCACCCCGAAAACTCCTAGACGTAGTGCGTGAAACCATTCGCCTCAAACACTACTCCTACCGCACCGAACAAACATATCTGGACTGGATTAAGCGTTATCTGCTCTTCCATCAGAAAAAACATCCTCGTGAGATGGGAAAAGAAGAGATCAAGTCCTTTTTGACCCATCTTGCCGTTGATAAAAACGTTGCCGCCGCCACCCAAAACCAAGCCCTCAACGCCATCCTTTTCCTTTATCGAGAAGTTCTTAAAATTGAACTGGAAAATATCGGTACATATTTACGGGCAAAAGGTCACAAACGTCTGCCCACCGTCCTCACCAAAGAAGAAGTGCAAAACGTCATGAAGCACCTCAGTGGTGTAGAGCATATTATCGTTCAACTGCTTTATGGTAGCGGGTTGAGATTGGCTGAAGCCCTCAATTTGCGCGTCAAGGATGTAGATTTTGCCCAAAATCAACTGATTATCCGCGATACCAAAGGCAAGGAAGACCGCGTAACCCCCCTACCCCAACGCCTTCAAACCTCTCTCAAAGAACATCTCCAAACTGTACAACGCCTACATCGACAAGACTTGGAAAGAGGTTACGGTTCTGTTTATTTGCCCTACGCCCTGGCGCAAAAATATCCAACAGCTGACCGTGAATGGATTTGGCAATATATTTTTCCGTCCTACACCCTATCCCAAGACCCGCGTTCCAGCGAAACTCGCCGCCATCATCTCCACGAAAGCACCATCCAAAAAGCTCTCAAACAAGCCGTTCAGCTATCTGGCGTACCTAAGCGAGTCAGTTGCCATACTTTTCGCCATAGTTTTGCTACTCATCTCCTGCAAAATGGCTATGACATTCGCACGGTGCAGGAATTGCTTGGCCATAAAGACGTGAGGACGACAATGATTTATACCCACGTTTTAGCCAGAGGTGGCAGAGGTGTGAGAAGTCCCCTTGATGATTGACTGATTGGTGATGACAGATAGTCTATAATTCACATAATATAGCGTTTTTCAGTCTGCTGAGGTACAAAAGTTATGGGTTTTAGGCAAAAGGCAAAAGGCAAGAGGCAAAAGGGAAGAAAAATAGGTGTACCTCACTAGCTTAGGAAACGCTATAAACTAGGAAATTATTAGATTATGACTACTACTGTTATCGATATTGGAACCTTAATTATTAGTAGCTAAAAATGGCTGATGATTTTGATGTTTTACCCGATGATATTATTAACAGTTTTGAAAGAGAGTAATTTTAAAATATGGTTCTTCCGAACTTACACTGTAGAAAAGTCCCCAAGCTCCCTCTCTGTCCAGCAATGTTCTAAAGTTGACAAATATCAATCTAACAAAAACTCAAAGCCTTATTGTACAAGCTTTACAAGCATAAGTTGTTGATAGTTTTGCATGACAGGTTCGGTAGAGCCTAAAATATTTACTAGATACTCATATTTTGCTTTGGTGGTTAGATAATAATAAAACTCTGAGTAAGTCAGCAAGACAAATAATTTCTAATTCAGAAAATGCTATTTTTGTTAGATAGTAGGTGCAGTGGTCACTGTCATTCAACCGACACGGGGTCGAGCGAGCCTCGGTTAAGATTGCCGGTCTCGAACAAATTTTCACAGTTTTAGCAACCAAATGAATTACCAGCGGTCGCAACGCGCTCGCTACGCGAGACCGCACAATAGACTGCGATCGCTGACTAGGTCATTCTCAACCCACCAAAGTTAGGATTGCTCATCCAAGAAATTGAATCTCTTGAGAAGCAATTACTGAGCTTGGGGGTTGAGAGTCGAAGTTATCCCTTAAATGAGCGGCCTTGCTGATTTGAGATATGAATCTTCTTTTGTGGGATTTTTAAAACCTAGACCCAAACTAACTTTTGGATAGGTGCAAGGTTGTCATTCATACCTTGATTCAGCAACGCCAAATATCCTTCCCGATGGCATCGGCTGCTACAATCGCACCGATGCGAGCGATCGGCGTAAACCCCAGCCAAGCACAACTGAAGTAGGCGAAAAAATAAGCCAGACTGCTACTAAAAGGATTATAACCAAAGGACTTGACCAACAGGTAAATACAGAGAATCGTCAAACTCAAGGAAACAGTGGCCGCCCAACCGATTGCGATCGCTCGCCCCCTTGTCGGTTGAATGACAGTGACCACTGCACCTATGATCACAATATCTGCCACTTTTTCGTAAGCAGAAGGATAGGGAAACTCGATGTGACGAATAATAGCCAGTAACAAACCAATAACCACGCCAAGACTGACAATTTCTCTCAGGCGTTTTAGGGATATAGGGGCCCATTTGGGAAAGGTAATCAGGTGTCTTCGCCTGAAAGTTGCAGTTACTTTGGTTTTATCGATTATCCTGCCTCCTAATCCCTCGCATTGTTGGATAAATCGAGATACAAGTTGAATAAATTGATAAAACTGTAGTGATTCTTGAACATCATACCGATCAATCTCTCCACTTGTTCGGAGATGATCAAGTTTACCCCCAATATTCGCTAAATCTTCTTCTAATTCTGTCAGGTAAGGGGTAGCTAAGATTTTTTTGGCGTTACTCAGATCCCTCAAGCTATCAAAGCTGTCGGTAAGATGAGTCGCCAATTGGTTTAATTCATCACTGAACTGATGCACTAAATTTTGTTCATGCTTTTCGCCCTTAAAAGCCATCAGATCAGCTAATTGTCGAGTCAATTGGTTCTGAATTGCCAAGATTTCACTCCAATTTTCTGCCACCAATATCTCACTACCGAATTCATGGGTTGCTTTTGTGAGTATTGAAAGGCTAGTTTGTGTTGATTTTTTAATCTGATTGAGTAAGTTAAGCTCGTTCTGCTCAATAGAGAGAGGATAATCCCGCTCGTCGACCTCAGTTTTTAGGTAGCGATCGAGGATTTTTTGGAACAAGTGCGGTATATCTTGAAGGATTCCCATCAAGTTCCGGTTGAGATCGGATCGAGTATTCTGGGGCCAAAATAGTAAGGCCACAGCAATTCCCACAGCGATTCCGATCCAGTTATCGATCAGGCGCGACCGCAAATAGAGCCAGATATCTTGTTGTGCTGATGTTCCTACCACTCTCATGGCAATTAAAGCGCCCAGTAGTGTGGCTTGGGAATAAGCGGCTTGCCATCGGTAAGTTTCACAGATCAGGGCGGCTAAAATGTAGGTGAGAGAGGGAATGACAAAAAAACTTGAGCCTTGGATTCCGTAGGCGTTCACCAGGATAGCGGCAATGATTCCCCCCAAAGCACTTCCCCCCAAACGCCCCAAACCTGCCGCAATCGCACCTCCCATCGATGGCTCAATCAGTACAGAGACATACCCAAAGACGGGATAGACAAAGTTGTCTAATACATTTCCTCGGTGCCAAAAGAAACTCGTTAAGAGAGCAGCACCCAGGGAAAATTTCAATCCCTGTCTGATCATTAGCCCGTTTTTACTGTCCAAGGTATCTCTATATCCTTTTTCGACTTACTCATTGTTACCCATTAATCGCTCGCTCAATCCCATATAAAATTAGTGCCAAAAACGTCACCAACCAAAACCAAAGCTGAGGAGGCTCACTATGGATCAAGATTACTAAGACAAACGCTGCGGCGATAATCCACCACTTAAACCACCAAGTCCACCATTGAGAACGTCTTTTCGGATTTTCCATATTAGGTTTAACCGTTTATTCTAGTCGTTGTTTCTTTCAGCTACTTACGCTCGCAAGATTGTGGTTAACGGTCGTACACCCCTGTAATCCAGCGAAAAGCAGGGGTTATGTAACTCACCAAAGAACGCTCTTCTACCACGGCATGGACATCTGCGGTAGTCCCGTTGGTAATTGTTTGGGGCGCTCCCTTGGCTTGGGTCCAGTAAAAACCACTCGGTGTATTGCGATCGACCTTCAGCGCTAAAGTGGCTTTGATAACACTTGCATTGACGGGTATAGGCTTATCGCGATCGTCTTCATCTCTACCCAGAAACAGCTTGCTGGCGAGTTCATGACTTCCGACTATATTTGCCAGTTCTGCCACAGTTACTGGCTGCTGATCGACGGTAATTACCTTAGCAACGATACCCCCATAGCGTTCGCGATCATAGAGATCGGGAACGACTTCTACTTCCTTGCCCGGTTCTAATCGTTTGGCATCACCACTCTTAAACAAGGCCACCACGTTGGTCTTGGCCTTTAGATTGGAGACTTCTAACGTACCTATGCGCCCCCCCGGAGCCAGGACTTCCCCCGGATTAACAGATAAGTCTAAAATCTTGCCGTTGTACAGACTCACTACATTTTTGTTGGCTTGAATAGTGGTTCTTAACGTATTAATCTCTCGTTGCTGGTCAGCGATCGCATTGTAACGAAGAATATCACTGGCTGTATCTTGCAGGTCTATTTGCCGTTTTTCTGTGTTTAGTATATTATTCTGGGCCGCCCGTGTTCAACTACTGGCAGGCTTTCATCAACCCCCTTCAGGCGGTCGCAACGCGCTCGCTACGCGAGACCAAGTTCTATTTGGACGCGATTGATACTATTAGAAGCCTCTAGATTATTGAACTGAAACAAATAGGAGGGAAAATCTAGCTTGGCGACAGCCCCCTCTTCGATAAGTTTATCGTAGGCGGCTAGTCTTTCATCCGTTGAGTTCTGGAAATTTTTAAGATATCGAGCATGGGAGAGATAGGCTTCTCGCTGTTTTTGATTACTGGATAATTGAACTTGAAGTGCTTTAATCTGAAGCTGATTCGCCTTTTGCTGGCGATCTATTGAGGCTGCATTCAATTGGCGACGACTCACTTCAATAGAGTCAACTCTTTTATCCTGCTGCTTGAGATCTGCTAACCTATCCTTTTTATCCTTTAATTCTGTTTCTAATTCAGGAAACTCTAAAGTTGCCAGTAATTGCCCTTTTTTGACAGAATCTCCCGGTTGAATCAGGAGGGTTAACACCCGCCCACCTTGACGGGGTTCGATATTAACAATAGAACGAGGAATCAAAATGACCGCTCGTCCTTGAACAGGAGTCGGAATCTTGCCAACTATCGCCCAATAACTCAGTCCTCCGAGCAAAAGACCCACCGGCATTAAGCGCAGGATTATCTCCCCTAATCTTCCTGTTGGCTCCGAATATTTAAACGGTTTTTCCGAATCAATTTTAGGATCAATTCCCGTTTTTATTTGATTATTATCCTGATGTTCTATCCTAGCCTGCTTTGTTTTCTTCGCACCCATATCTGGCTGCTGATGATTCTGAGCAGACATAGATTCGGCTTGATTTTTTGCCATTGTAATGAGTAAAAATCACTTAATTTGTAACATGATAAACATTCAGAGAATATTACTTTAGACTAGGAAAATCCTCTGAAAAAATCGCTCAAGCTATTTTTGAGATATGATAACTAGGCTACCTCGAAAGATTTACCGAAGGCTCAAACCTTTAAAATTTCCTGTAAGAAACCTAATAAAGTGGTACACTTGATGTGACCTAAAACAACCTAATAGGCATCAAGTGTTTGAGTCCAACACTCCGACTAGAGAGATAATCTATCGAAGGAGTTTACACCATTCCAGTTTCTAACTTACATAAGGCGTATAGTCTCATTGTAACCGTTCAGGGGGGGAGATGTCAAGCCGCCAGTGGCATTGACTCTGTGGAAGGACTCTCCTGGGGCAGCAGAGAAGGAGAAGAACTCCCTTTCTTAGGGGCGCAAATCGCTTCGGTCATGAATTATTCACAGGGCTACCTCCACTGCGCCAATTCCTGGTATCAACCGTAGGTGCTTCTCATCCATGCCCCTTAGATTACCAGATTTCGTCCCCCCCTGAACGGTGACAATTTATCAGCGTTTTCTCCTTGTTTGTCGGCGGTGATGCCATTGACTGAGGAGACGATAACTAACAAAATAAGTGATAATGCTCGCCAACAGACCTGTAATCAAACTGCCAAAAAATAGCGTTAAGAGAAATTTACCGCTCAAACTCCCCCAATTTTCCGCCCAACTTTGGTTAGAGGCAAAAATACGACTATCGATCGCTTGATTTCCTGGACCTAAAAATAATTCTCCCAATTTATAATTAAACAAAAACAGGGGAATATATGTAAAAGGATTACTCACCCAAGTGGCTGCCGCTGCCGCGATTTTATTGCCCCGCACACAGAAAGCTAAAAAAATCGCAATAATGATCTGTAATCCCATCCAAGGAAAAGCCCCAGAAAACACCCCCACCGCTAACCCGCGAGCGATTTCGATCGGATGTCCCTGCAATCGCACCAAGCGAATCCACCAGTAGCGATAGGAGCGCGTCAGACGATTAATTAGGTTATTCCCTTTATTTTTCGCTTTTAATGACCGTGAGCGCATATTTTCGGGATAAATGCTGACAAAATTGATACCAACTTCAATTTTAGCAAGGAGTGATTAAGAGATGTTGAACACAGGGGATACGATCGCCGCCATCGCTACGGCGATCGTTCCGGAACAGGGTAGTATCGGTATTGTCCGTTTATCTGGTAGTGAGGCAGTGGCGATCGCTCGTCGGCTTTTCCATAGCCCCAATCGTCAAAAATGGCAAAGTCATCGTCTTCTCTACGGTTATATCCGGCATCCCCAAAGTCAGGCAATTATCGATGAAGCTTTACTGTTGCTCATGTTAGCGCCCCGCTCTTTCACCCGCGAGGATGTGGTGGAATTTCACTGTCATGGCGGCATTATGCCCGTACAACAGGTGTTACAGTTATGTCTAGAAAATGGGGCGCGTTTGGCCCAAGCGGGGGAATTTAGCCTGCGTGCCTTTCTTAACGGCAGAATTGACCTAACTCAAGCCGAAAGCGTCGTCGATCTCGTTGGGGCGCGTTCTCCCCAAGCAGCACAATTTGCCCTCGCCGGGTTGCAGGGGAAACTCGCGCAACCGATCCGCCATTTGCGCGCCACCTGTCTCGATATTTTGGCTGAAATTGAGGCCCGTATTGACTTTGAAGAGGATTTACCGCCCTTGGATTGCGAGGCGGTTCTCCATAGCATAGAACAGGTTTTTTGTCAAGTAAATTTAATTTTAGCCACCGCCGAGCGCGGGGAATTGCTGCGTAGTGGTCTGAAAGTGGCGATCGTGGGACGGCCGAATGTGGGTAAATCCAGTTTGTTAAATGCTTGGAGTCGGAGCGATCGAGCGATTGTCACCGATTTACCCGGCACTACCCGCGATATCGTCGAATCTCAGCTAGTTGTGGCGGGAATCCCCGTACAAGTCCTCGATACGGCTGGAATTCGCTCGGCCAGCGATCGAGTCGAACAAATTGGGGTGGAACGTTCCCGCCAAACGGCCCGGTCTGCTGATTTAGTTCTCTTAACCGTTTCGGCAGAGTCCGGATGGACCGAAGAGGACGAGGAAATTTATCGCTCTGTCAGCGATCGCCGATTAATTTTAGTGATTAATAAAATTGATTTAGCTCATCCCGAAACGGTAATTTATCCAGCAGAAATTGAGCGAGTTGTCAAGCTTTCCGCCGCCCAAAATCAGGGTATTGAAGAGTTAGAAAAAACTATTATTAATGCTGTCCAAAATCAAGAAATACAGGCGGCTAATTTGGATTTAGCCATTAATCAACGACAGGCGGCCGCTTTAACTAGGGCGAAAATTGCTTTGCAACAGGTCAAAAACACAATTGACCAAAATTTGCCTTTTGATTTTTGGTCGATCGATCTGCGTACTGCCATTCAAGCTTTAGGAGAAATTACCGGCGAAGAAGTGACTGAATCGGTACTTGATCGCATTTTTAGCCGTTTTTGTATTGGTAAATAAGCAATGAGGAAATCTGGTCAACTGTGTTGGGTTAACTGTAGTCTTGTTGAGGATTGTATAACTCAGATATTACTGGAAAAAAAGACTTTCCAAGCGGCCGTAATAATGGCACTTCCCAAAAGGATAATCAATGTCCAGACCTGATTTTTTTGGGTTCCCTCTACCGATCTGAGCCGATTGTCGATGCCTTCAATTTTCCCGTCTAACACTTTAATATCCCCTTTGAGATCAGCTATTCCTATTTCTACTTTTGTCAAGCGTTCATCAATCTTATCGAATTTTTGACTAACTTCCTTGATACTGTCTTTAATTTCTTTAAGGACGACATCCAGGGAATAAGTGACAGTTTCGTTAGACATTGGCTAAACTCCTATACTGCATCTGGTTGGATATAATTTTATCTTAGTCTAGGCTTTAAGAAAATTTTCTTTCAGGAGCGATTAACTGTAGTCTTATTGCGGATTGGATAACTCAGATATTACTGGAAAAAAATACTTTCCAAGCGGCCGTAATAATGGCACTTCCCAAAAGGATAATCAATGTCCAGACCTGATTTTTTTGGGTTCCCTCTACCGATATTAGCCGATTGTCGATGCCTTCGATTTTCTCGTCTAACACTTTAATATCCCCTTTGAGATCAGTTACTCCTATTTCTAGTTTGGTTAACCGATCTTCTACCTTGTCAAATCTTTCGTTAACCCGCTTCTCAAGCGAGTCGATCTTTCCCTCAATCCTTGTGAGGACAGCTTCTAGGGAATAAGTAACAGTTTCGTTAGACATTTGGTAAACTCCTATACTGCATCTGGTTGGATATAATTTTATCTCAAGTCTAGGCTTTAAGAAAATTTTCTTTCAGGAGCGGTTAACTGTAGTCTTGTTGAGAATTAGAGAACTCAGATATTACTGGAAAAAAATACTTTCCAAGCGGCAGTAATAATGGCACTTCCCAAAAGGATAATCAATGTCCAGACCTGATTTTTTTGGGTTCCCTCTACCGATATTAGCCGATTGTCCATGCCTTCGATTTTCTCGTCTAACACTTTAATATCTCCTTTGAGATCGGTTAATCCTATTTCTACTTTTGTCAAGCGCTCATCAATCTTATCGATCTTTCCCTCAATCCTTGTGAGGACAGCTTCTAGGGAATAAGTAACAGTTTCGTTAGACATTGGCTAAACTCCTGTACTGCATCTGGTTGGATATAATAATTTTATCTTAGTCTAGGCTTTTTGGCATTCCTTACCCTATAGTTAACTTCACTTCTGTCCAACCACTGAGATAGTGTTAGGTGAAAATTTCCCTACTTTCTTGTCACTGATTACCCGTTACTGTTCATTCTCTAGGAAAAAACCCTAACTGCCAATTTTTTCGGGAACTTCCTAACATCCCATTCATCTTAAAGCCTAGATTCCGCCTGGAAAAAGGAGGAAATCCAGAGGAGTTTCCGGCTTTTTTCCTAGCCCTCTCGGTTTTCTTTTGGTATAAATTGGGTTATGCGTGCAAAGGAGTGAGCGAGTGACGTTTAGCATCGAACCAAAAATTATCAATCCGCCCAAAAACCGTCATGATTATCAATTGTCGGAAGTAATTCGCTATCGTGCTTGGGTAGAGATTGATCGATCTGCCCTACAACAAAACGTGCGAAAAGTCAAGGCCTTATTAGCCCCAAAAACGGAATTAATGGCGGTAATTAAAGCCGATGCTTACGGACACGGGGCAGTTAAGGTGGCTAACAGCGTTTTAGAAGCTGGAGCGCAGTCTTTAGCCATCGCGACTATCGGGGAAGGTATCGAACTACGCGAAGCGGGAATCGTTGCCCCAATTATGATTTTAGGGGCAGTGAACACCCCGGAAGAAGTGGCAGCCTTAGCCCATTGGCAATTGCAACCCACCCTGGTGCAAATCGAACAGGTACAAATTTTTGCCACCGTGATGAGACGCTTAGAACAGCGGCTGCCGGTTCATATCAAACTAGATACGGGGATGTCTCGCTTAGGTACACAATGGCAAAACGGCACAAAATTCGTCGAACAGGTTTTAGAGGCTCCTAACCTGAAAATTGCCAGTATATACTCCCATTTTGCCACGGCTGACGATCCCAATCCCGAGATCATGCAGTTACAACGGCAAAGATTCCAACAAGCGATCGCCGAGTTAAGATCAAAAGGTTATCATCCCCCCTGTCTGCATTTAGCCAACTCTGCCGCTACCCTAAGCGATCAATCTCTGCACTACGATCGAGTTAGAGTGGGATTAGCTCTCTACGGTCTTTATCCCGCCGATCATCTCACCGATAAAGTCCCTTTGCAACCGGTGCTACAAGTAAAAGCGCGCATTGCCCAAGTCAAAACCATTGCCGCCGGCTCGGGAGTGAGTTATGGTCATCAGTACATAGCGGCAAAAGACACCCGTATTGCTGTGGTCGGTATCGGTTACGCCGATGGAATTCCCCGCAATCTCTCCAATCGTTTAAAAGTATCCCTGAGAGGACGTTTAGTACCCCAAATCGGCGCGATAACCATGGATCAGTTAATGATTGACGTGAGCGAGATTCCAGAGGTAAAAACAGGGGAAATCGTCACCCTTATCGGTAAAGATGGCCCGCAGTGCATCACCGCCGACGATTGGGCGCGGGATTTAGGTACAATATCCTGGGAAATTCTCTGCGGGTTTAAGCATCGTTTGCCGCGAATTACTATTAGCAATGGCTAATTAGGCTTTGCGGCAAAAAGTTTTTCGGTGGGGGCAGGGTGTAGGGTGTAGGGTGTAGGGTTTTAGCGATTTTCATCTGGTAAATTACCTAATTTTCAGGGAAAAAGTACCTGAATTTTCCACCCGATCACTCCCATATCTGGTACTTTTTGGTTGACAAAAAGTCTAAAAGGTTTACCCAACAAGGTGTTCACATTTATTGAGCAAACCCTAATTATGGCGGTGATCTTAAAAAATTTCAATTGGCGGCAATTCTTATTATTGACTGGTGAGATGTGTAATTAACTTTGCTTAGGTACTTGCCTTGGTCAAGTGCGATCGCTGATTGCCAGGCTAGATTAGGGGATGAATTCTCCGGTGCTTTAGGTTAAAATAAACGGGGTTAATCGACGGCAAATGATTAGTTTTACCCTAGAGGCAGCGATGACTATAAGCAAAGATCTACCCTTACCCCCCGGCAGTTTCGGATTACCCCTATTAGGAGAAACAATCGCTTTTTTGACCGATGGGGATTTTGCCAGTAAACGTCATAATAAATATGGTCAACTTTTCCGTACTCATATTTTTGGCAGTCCCACGATTATTTTATCCGGTACCGAAGCTAACCGGTTTCTCCTCAGCAATGAGAATAAATACTTTGCGGCCACTTGGCCTAAAAGTACCAAAACTCTCCTGGGTAGCGCATCTTTAGCGGTGCATACAGGAGATGTCCACGCTTCCCGTCGTCGCTTAATCTATCAAGCTTTTCAACCCCGGTCCCTAGCAAGTTATATCCCTACGATAGAAACAATTACCGCTCGCTATTTAGAGCGTTGGCAAACCGCAAAAACCCTGTCATGGTATCCTGAATTAAGAAACTATACTCTCGATATCGCCTGTAAATTATTTGTCGGTCTTGACCAGGGTTCTGCTACCAAATTAGGGGAAGCTTTTGATACTTGGTGTGCGGGACTATTTACCCTTCCCCTTCCCCTTCCCTGGACAGCTTTCGGCAAAGCATTACGCTGTCGAGAAGAATTACTAGAAGCCATAGAAACTATCATTTTAGAAAGACAAAAAAATGATGACTTAGGCCAGGATGCTCTGGCTATCCTTTTACAAGCTAAAGATGAAAACGGTCAAAGTTTATCCCTAGCGGAATTAAAGGATCAAGTGCTATTATTACTCTTTGCTGGTCATGAAACTTTAACCTCCGCTATCGCCACTTTCTGCCTACAAATGGCACTGCATCCCGATATTTTTCAGCTTGTCTTGGAGGAAATAACTAATTTTGATCTATCCAGTCCTTTAAGCGTCGATACCCTCAAACAGATGACCTATTTAGATCGCGTTTTAAAGGAAGTTTTACGTTTTACTCCACCCGTGGGAGGAGGATTCCGTCGGGTAATAGAAGACTGTCAATTTAACGGTTATCATTTGCCGAAAGGATGGGTAGTGCAGTATCAAATCAGCAATACCCATAAAGATAATAATATTTATTCCCATCCTGAAACCTTCGATCCCGATCGCTTTTTAGCCGAAGAAAAACCCTACGGATATATCCCCTTTGGTGCGGGATTGCGCGAATGTATCGGCAAGGAATTCGCTCGTTTAGAGATGAAAATTTTAGCCGTCCGTTTAGTAGAAAAATACGATTGGCAATTACTCCCCAATCAAGATCTGACCCTCACCTCTATCCCCACTCCCCACCCCCGGGACGGTTTACAAGTCACCTTTAAACCTCGTTAACTGGCTAGGATAAAAAAACTTTAAAAACAGTTTAACGTTTTTCTCGGAGCCGTGAAATTTATTTCACGGCATTTATTGACCGAACAGAGGTTAATCGGCAGCGGGTAAAGCTTTCGATAATTCTCCATTTTGCTGATGATTTGGTCTATCGAATTCGAGAACTAAGTAACGAATTAAACGCGCTAGGGATTTTTGTAGCAAACCTTCAGCAATTTTTTGTCCCATCTGTTGGGTTTCCGGTTTAACGATTAGTTTCGTCATCACTGGCACCATAGCCATGGCATCAAATCCTTTCGTTTCCTGTAAAATATTAAAGATGTTGCGAAGATGCTCAAAACTCTTAGCATCACCTAACAATTCTGGGGGAGTTTCTTGCACAGCTAAACCCACCTGTTCCCGGAAATTAACCGTGAGATTAAACCAAGTGCGACGACCGAAGTTATCGAGCGCATTGACTAACTCATTAACTAATTTTTCGCGGATAAATATACCCCTGTCTGAAAGGAGAAAATCTAACGCTTGATCGGTGACTTTCTCGAAGTTAAAATCATTAGAATCTTTAGCATTACGCAAGAGATTTTCTAAACGATTCCAGCGAAAAGTACCATCTTTAAACAATAAATCACGCAGGGAATCTCGCAACTCCGTGGAAGGATCGGTGAGCAGACGTTTAGCAATATAAGGGTAGGCTTTACTCAGTACCTTAAAATTAGGATCGATGCCAATCGCTATTCCCTCTAAAGTCACCATCGAGCGAATAATCAGGGCATAATAGGCAGGAACTCGAAAGGGAAACTCATACATCATCGCCGACATTTTATCGGTGATACTTTTAAAGTTTAATTCTGCCACACTCGCCCCTAAAGCATTACCGAAAACTTCCGAAAAAGCGGGAACGATTGGCTCTAAATTGGTGGTGGGTGACAGGAAGTCTAACTTAACATAATCCTTGGCCAAAGACTCAAAATCCCGGTTGACTAAATGCACCACCGCTTCGATTAAACCGTAGCGTTGATAGGGTTCAATATTGCTCATCATGCCGAAATCAAGATAAGCTAATTTACCATCGGGAGTTGCTAATAAATTACCCGGATGGGGATCCGCATGGAAAAATCCGTGTTCAAGTAATTGACGCAAAGAACACTGCACCCCCACATTAACTAAGTGGGTGGCATCAATACCCTGGGCCTGAATTTCTTTGATATTAGTTAATTTTGTGCCGTCCACCCATTCCATGGTTAAAACCCGTCTCCCGGTATATTTCCAGTAGATTTTGGGGATGTAAATTTCGGCAATGTGACCATAAAGTTGAGCGAATTTTTCGGCGTTTTGTCCCTCGTGAAGATAATTAATTTCTTCAAAAATACGAGCGGCTAATTCGTCGGTAATTGCCACTAAATCGGAGCGAAGTCTTTTAATATTACCTTTCACCCAAGTCGCCAAACTACGCATGATATAAACATCTAAAGTTATACAGCGAATCAAATCGGGACGCTGTACTTTAACGGCGACTCTCTCTCCGGTTTTTAATTTACCTTTGTAAACTTGTCCTAGGGAAGCGGCCGCTATGGGATTGGGGGATAATTCTGCATAGATTTCTTCGGGACAATAACCTAATTCTTCTTCGATAAAACGATAGGCAATTTCGTTAGGAAAAGAGGGAATTTGATCCTGGAGAGTGGTTAATTCTTCTAAATATAAAGGTGGTACTAAATCAGGCCGGGTAGAGAGAGCTTGACCGATTTTAATATAGGTCGGTCCCAATTTGGTCAACATTTCCCGCAATTGTACGGCCCGTCTAATTTCATTTTTTGGCGATTTTCCCCGCAGTTTATCCCACCAGATACCGATGACAAAAGATAAAACCGGCAGGGCAATTTCGATTAATCTCCCCAAAACGTCTAGAGGTCGCCGACGGTAATAGTCGTTAATAACTTGGGGATTGTAGCGCCAACTTTCGGCTACGTTGTCATCCATGGGGCCGATATCTTCCCGATGCTCTTCGGGAATATGGACCGGCTGCACTTCAACGGTAATCGCTTCTGGGGTTTGCGTCTCCGGGGAGATCATCTGTTCGGACATAGTTCGGTGACGGGGCAGGGTGATTTGTAAACTATTGTAACAAGTATCGGCTTGCTGCCCGATCTTGTTTCTGTCTCCCTAGTTCTATGTTCAGGTTGGCCGTCAACTTTACCCTGGAGGGTTATTGCCTCTCAAAGTATTCTACAATAGCTCTCGCTATCGATTCTGCACCATCTTTAGCCAGTTTAACCTTTAATCTGGGCGGTTGGGGAGCTTGGCGTAAAAAGTCCCAATTACCTTGAAAAAATTCCTCACTGCTAATAATTTGATGATAACTATAATCTTGGATCCCAGCCAATAAAATCGCTGCTTCGGCGAAACCTTCTCGCATCAGGGAAACAATCGGAACCTCTAATTTTAAAGCCTCGGCAAAGGTACTATATCCTGGTTTGGAAATAATTCGATCGCACAGGGGCATAAAATCCACAGGACGATATCTCCGATCTGGTTTATCCTGTAAGCGGACTAAATTGGGCAATTCGGGCGCGTTTTTTTCAAAAGTGATAAATTGCCAATCGGGAAAACTGGCGAGGTTATCATAGGGAATTGCTTCTAATCCTAACCCCCCAAAACTCAATAAAATAGTTTTTTCTTTAGGGGCATTTAGCTTAAATTCCTGTCGTAATTGTTCTTCACTGTAGCGGGGTGTACCCCCGGTTAAATTTGCTTCTGTAACGTGAGGAAATGCTGTCATTGCTTCCGCTAAAGGCAGTTTAAACAGGCGATCACATTGATTATAACAACCACTAATCCAATCACTAATACTGGCGAATTCTTCACCCCAATCACGATAGATAAAATCCCAGCCAAAGTTACCAATCATCCAACAAGGAAGCCCCGCACTTTTGGCAATTAGTGCCGCTAAAGGCGGTAAATCGGCTACAACTAAACCCACACGATTAGTTTTAATAAAATTAACTTCACTAGCAATAATTGCCCTTGATTGAGCAATTATTTGTTCTAATTTTTCTTTAGTAGCTAATTTATCCATCGTTAAACTATCCGATTGGATTACCCCCACATCAAACCCCCGATGTCTTTGAATATATTCTCCGGATATATAGGAATCTAATAACCAGCGCGGAGCAGTGGTGACTAATATCGGCAAAATTTCGGGATTAAGTTCAATAATATTAGCTACCACCGAAGCACTGCGGACAGCATGGCCAAAACCATGATTAGTAACGGCAAAATAAACAACAGGACGAGACATATAGCAGTTATCTTAATGGTCAGATAAGAAGTTTTCCTTTTGGGGAGTCGGGATACTCCGAGACGATGCCCTGTCAGATCATACTTGATCTATACGATAAACGCTGTAATATCTAAGTAAAAGGAAAAAAGCGATTAAAATTCTCCCAGTCAGAGGTCAAAATAATGCTTTCATCACTTTTGACTATTAAAAAACCCTCTCTTCGGGGAGAGGGTGAATTAGATTTAGGAATTTTCTTCTAATCCAAAGACGCGATTAAAAGCTTTCAAGACTTTATAACCAGAATCGATCGATTCTAAGGGATCTTTCCGCAAACGGTGACGTAAACAGAGAACAATTACCCGACGGATATCATCTACCGTCACAGTTGTCCGTCCTTCCAAAGCGGCCAGAGCTTTAGCGGCGCGATTGGTAACGATATCACCGCGCAATCCATCCACGTCCAACTCGGAACAAACCTCGGAAATTTTCACCCGCAGCTCATAATCAAGCTCCACGGAAGGCAAAAGATTCTGGGCCTCCACGAGCTTTCTTTGCAGTTCTTCCTGTTCTAAGTTGTATTTCTCTAAAAACGAGAGAGGATTGCCATCAAATTCCGCACGCTGTTCCACGATTTTGACCCGTAGAGGTGGTTCTTTGACGGTGTGAATCTCGGCGTGCATTCCGAAGCGATCGAGCAGTTGTGGGCGCAATTCTCCCTCTTCTGGGTTGCCCGATCCCACCAAAACAAACCGGGCCGGGTGACGGATGGAAATTCCTTCCCGTTCCACCGTATTCCAACCACTAGCGGCCGAATCTAATAGCACATCGACGAGGTGATCGTCAAGTAAATTGACTTCATCCACATAGAGAATGCCGCGGTTAGCTTTGGCCAGCAAACCAGGTTCAAAAGCTTTTACCCCTTCTGACAGGGCCTTTTCGATGTCAATCGTGCCACAGACCCGATCCTCCGTGGCACCGAGGGGCAGATCTACCATAGTGACTTTTTTCTTGGCAATGGTCAAGGGGATGGCCTCGTCCACCCTTTGCCGTACCTCATCGCTCATTAAATCGGGATCATTGGGGTCAGAATTAAAGGGATCGTTAGCAACTACGTCAATTTCCGGTAAAAGGTCGGCTAAAGCCCTAATCGTGGTCGATTTTCCCGTACCTCGATCTCCCATGATCATCACCCCGCCAATTTTGGGGTCGATGACGTTGAGCATTAGGGCCAATTTCATTTCTTCCTGGCCGACAATAGCGGTGAAGGGAAAAACCACGCGGCGAGTTTTCGGAGGAGCTTGGGGAGTCACGGTCATAAGTGGATTCAAAAGTCAATAGTTGTTGCGTAAAGAATTATATCTAGTGGGGATTCTAGCCGTCAGCTTTCAGCAAATCTTTATTATTGTAAGTCTTTTTTCCTGCTTTTTAAGATCCAGCGCCAGAGGGGATGACCTGGCCCTTTGTCCCGGATTTTCTGCACCCTTTGCTCTAAGCGCAGTTTTTCTCTGGGGGAAAGTCCTAAAATAATGTTGCGACTTTGCCAGACTAACACTGCTCCTGTAATGGCAACACAAAAGGCTAGACCTATAGAAGCCCAGTAATTGAAAGCTAAAGCGTATCTTAGGGCTGTCCAAGTAAAATATTGCCGCATTAAGGCTATATCATCTCGTAAAACCCATAAACTAGCCGAACCAATCCCTAACCAACAACCCAACACGAATAACCAACGACCCCATACCGTCAGTCGATGTAATCTTTGGACCTGTTGCTGTAGTTCAGAATCGGCCATTTTAGTTGACAATTGCCCCAAAATCTGCTAGGACTCGGGCGTGATTTCGCAGTAAACCCAACAAATTTAAACGATTGCGACGGACAGATTCTTTTTCGGCCATGACTAATACACTATTTTCGCCATCAAAAAAGTCAGCCACCAAGGGAGAAATTGCCGTTAGAGCAGTGACGAGACGCTGATAATCTCTTTGCTCTTTTGCGCTGATAGTTTCGGGAATTAGGGCAATTAAAGCGTCATAAAATGCTTGTTCGGAGGATTGTTCAAATAAATCCCTATCGATGATTCCCTTGGTTTCTAGGGTAGTTGTATCTAAATCTCCTTTTTGTGCCAAACGGGTCGAGCGATTGACGGTTTCATAGATGTTGGCTAACTGACCATCCTGACGAATTTGTGATAAAAAGCGGGCGCGTTCACGGGTATCTAATAAATTTTCTAAAGCGCGAGACTTATACTCTGGATCGTTTTCCCCTAAAACTGCATTAACGAGATCATAATCTATCCTCAAATCATCAATTAAGAGAGTTTGCAGACGTTGTAAAAAGAAATCTTTGATCAGATTGACTGGGTTGGGTTTATCGGGATGACTGGTAACAAAATCCTTAGCTATCTGCTCAATTAAGGCCAAAAGATTGATATTAAAATTGGCTGACCAGATAATACTAATTATTGCATTGGCAGACCGACGGAGAGCGAAGGGATCTGAGGAACCAGTGGGCAGCATTCCCAGTCCAAAAATACCGACTAAAGTATCTAATCGATCAGCAATTCCCACCACTTGACCGGTGATTGTTTCCGGGAGTAGATCCCCGGCATTGCGAGGCAGATAATGTTCAAAAATGCCCCGGGCAACTATAGCCGATTCACCACTAATTAAAGCATATTTTTCGGCCATTACTCCCTGTAATTCAGGAAATTCATAGACCATTTGGGTAACTAAATCCGCTTTACAAAGCATAGCAGTGGACTCTATATCACTGCGACTTTGTTCATCGAGATTTAACTGTTCGACGATCATCTGGGCAATTTCCATAATCCGATCGACTTTATCGCGCATGGTTCCCAATTCTTCTTGGAAAGTGACGTTTTCCAGTTGGGGAAGGAAACTATCTAAGGGTTCATCACAATCGGCAGTATAGAAAAATCTGGCATCGGCTAACCGTGCGCGGATAACCCTTTCATTTCCTGCGGAGATAATCTCAGATTTCTGGGGATCGCCATTAGAAATAGTGATGAAATAGGGTGACAAACCCTGTTTAGTCTTGACTGGGAAATAACGCTGATGTGTCACCATCACGGTAATAATTACTTCTGGGGGTAATTCCAGAAATTCATCGTCAAATTTGCCGACAATTGCCGTGGGATATTCGACTAAGTTAGTTACTTCTGCTAATAAATCTGCGGGAATTTCTGCCACTCCCTCCAGTGTTTTGGCCAGGGTGGTAATCTGACCAGTAATTATCTGTTGACGCGCTTGCGGATCCGCTTCCACAAAAATCGATCGCAAACTGGTTAAATATGCCTGGGGATGACTAATAGCTAGGGATTGCGGGTGTAGAATGCGATGACCAAACGTTAATCGATCGCTGGTTAAAGTGGTAGAGCCATTAATTAATTCTAGGGGCAAAACTTCCCCATCAACTAAAGTTAATAACCAACGAATTGGCCGGGGAAATCTTAAGTCTCCATCTCCCCAACGCATGAAACGTCTTCCTTCCAAACGGGTAATCCATTGGGGAATTAATTCGCTTAAAATCTCGGCTGTTGGACGACCCGGAATCGTTTTTTCAATATAGACAAATTCTCCTTTGTCTGTGGCACGAATGGAGAAAGCGTCGGTTCTAACTCCCTGTTTTCGAGCAAAACCCTCACCAGCGGGGGTAATTTGACCATTTTTGTAGGCGGCACTAACTGGGGGTCCTTTGATCTCCTCGCTGCGATCTTCTTGCTCCCTCGGTAATCCTGTGATTAACACGGCCAAACGGCGCGGGGTTGCGTAAACTTGAATAGCAGTCGCGTCCAGAGATTCCGTCTCTAAACTCTTGCTAACTCTTTCCTGCAATTGTGCGATCGCGCTATCGACAAAATCTGCGGGTAGTTCTTCTGTACCGACTTCCAGTAAAAAATCCATCTGATTGATTGGCCGTGTTTATGCTTCACCAATCATCTAGGCTATCACAGAAGCCGTGTCCTTAGTTTTTGACTGGTGTTGTTCGACTTTTTGGGTTAGGGTGAAAGATGCAGCAAATTGGAATCAGCGACGATGGGAAAGATTAATTTATTAGTCACTGCCACCTCTGAGGATTGGATAGAACAGGCAATTAATAATTTAGAGATTATTCTGCTCGATCATTCCCATTGTGAGCGAAAAGCGGCAGGAGTGGCCTTAAATCTCATGTTTCGTTATCCTTCCTACGCTTCCCTCGTGCGGAAATTAACGGCGATCGCGCAAGAGGAATTAGAACATTTTGAACAGGTCAATCAATGGTTAGATAAATGGGGAATTCCCCTCGCTCCTTTGAATTCTCCCCCTTATGGTGCTAAATTAAAGGCCCAGATTCGTCACCAAGAACCCGATCGCCTTTTGGATTCGCTGTTAATATCAGCTTTAATCGAGGCGCGTTCCCACGAAAGATTAGGTTTATTGGCAGAATATTGTCCCGATCCTCAATTAGCTCAATTTTATCGCGGTTTAATGGCTTCCGAAGCCCGTCATTATGGTATTTATTGGCTCTTAGCAGCGGATTATTTTGAACGGACAGTGATCGAGCAACGTTTAGAAACTCTAGCGGCGCTCGAAAGTGAGATTTTAGCCAATCTGCACCCGGAACCTCGTATTCATAGTTGATTGCACCCAAGTACAAACCCTATCTAAATTACTCATTGAACTCAATTTCTCTCTTAGAAAAGGGTAAATCTTGATTGATTGCATCAATTTCTTCCTGTTCCATTTGATTAATTTCTTGGATATAATTACGGAGAATTTGAGTCATTTTGCCATGATAAAAACGGTGTAAACTGTGATTAGCAGTGGCGGGAAAACCCCGTCTTTTTTTGTGTTGTCCTCCCGCTCCAGGGTCAAACATGGTAATACCTTGACTAATTGCCCAATCGATCGGTTGATAGTAACAAGCTTCAAAATGTAAACAGTCGTACTCTTGAAAACTGCCCCAGTAACGACCATAAAGATTAGTATCTTTGCGAATACAAAAAGATAAACCCACCGGTTTAGTATCCTTTTCATTCTGGTAGGCAGTAATCAAAACCACTCGCTGACGATAATTCGGATATAATTGTTCAAAAAATTTCTGTGTCAGATATTTACTTCCCCAGTAAAATTTATCACAGGTACTGCTATAAAACCGATAAATTAACGGGAATAAATGATGGGGAATTTCTTCGGCGGCCAGAGTTTTAATAATTAACCCCGCATTAGTCACCGCTTTCCGTTCCCGTTTAATGTTGCGCCGTTGATTAGCATTAAAAACCGTCAGGTAATCTTCAAAATTGTGAAAACCTTTGTTATTCCAGATATAACTATGGTGTAACCAGGGAGTAAAGCCAAAATTTTCCATTAAAATTCGCCATTGGGTATCCACAAAAAGAAAATGACAACCCGACAGATGATTTTGATCACAAAAATGATCAATCGCCCCTATCATTAAAGCAGTAATTTCCAGTTCATTTTCCCCCGGAGCAATTAAAAAACGATAACCCACCGCCGGAGTAAAAGGAGTCATTCCTAACAGTTTCGGATAGTATCTAATCCCTAAACGGTGGGAAAGATCTGCCCATTGGTGGTCAAAGACAAATTCACCGTAACTATGACTTTTAATATACAAAGGAGCGGCGGCAATTAACTCAGTACCGCGCCAAACTGTGAGATGAGCAGGTTGCCACCCGGTGCGTCCCGTGGCGCTGCCGGAAGTTTCGATATTATGTAACCATTCCCACTCTAGAAAGGGAGTAGTTAGGGGTTGAGCGAGAGCATCCCATTTTTGTTGGGGAATCTCACTCATTTTATCAATCCAAGCCACAGAATATTGAGGTTTAAGCTGTTCTACCATGGGACAAGATAAGTCAACCTTTTTATTTAAGGTAATCTAGTTTTGAGATTTGTGGGACTCCCGTTCAAGGGAATAATGTAGGAAAATTTCTGCTTCCACGGTTTCCACGCTCAAAAGTTGTAATTTTCTGGCAGAATCAGCCATAAATCCAGTGCCTCCCAGGGGAGTTGCCGCTTTATTGCCTCCTAACAGCAAAGGACAAATGGTTAGATGGATTTCATCGATTAAATCTTCAGCTAAAAGAGAGGCAATTAATTCACCTCCTCCCAGAATCGCCAGTTTTTTGATACCTAGGACGGTAAATTGACTAAAAATAGCCTTCCAATCACCGCAGACTAAGACAAGCTCAAATAAACCCCGATTTTCCCATGCTGCCACTTTTTCCGCTGCCGTGATTAACCAGCGTGGGAAAGGCTGCTGAAAAAATTTCATCTGGGGATCAAGCTGGCCTGAATGAGAACAAACGATCTGTATCGGCTGCGGGGATAATCCCCGTTGTTGACGGTATGCGAGAAAATCGGGATGACGGATAGGAAGACTGGTGTGATAAGCACGCAGGGTGTTAGCACCGAATAAAGCGGCATCCATGGACGATAAATGTTGTTCTAGACGCATTTTATCGGTAGCAGAGGCAAATCTGGCCGCTGACTGGTAGGCGTCGGCAATTTTACCATCGGCACTCATGGCTAAAATAACGGTGGTGTGAGGATGATTCATGGCAAATGATGAGGGATATCACCTGGTCTGATTGGTGAATAGGCTAGTATAGTCTGGAGTTTGATAGCAAGAATCAAACCAATTTCTGCCTATGTCTATCGGTCAATCCTCCTTTCGTCGTATTCTTCTCTCTCGCTTACTCCTGGTTAGTGTACCTGTACTACTAATGGGGGTTTATGTTACCTATCGTAAGGCGCGATCGGCTTTTTTGGAAACAGCCCGTCAAAATCTTACCGAAAGTGCCGTCAGAAAGGCAGATAATATTGATCAATCAATTCAATTTTTGCAGGCTAATCTTATCACTGCTGGCGAAAGTCTGGTTTTAAAACAGGGAACCTTAGCCGAAAAAGAAGCTTTTTTACAACAATTCACGGCGCAGCTTCCTAATCAGATTAACTGTGTGGGATTAATTGATATTAAAACCAAGAAACCTTTATTAAATCGAGCCTGTGAACCAGAAGTTATCAAAGTTTTGCCTCTAGAAAGATGGACAGAAAAACGGACTGGCTTTGCTGGTAATATCGAAAATATTTTAGTGAGAAGTTTACCCAAGCAATTTCTCACTAAATCTCCCAATAATAATCGTCAATTAGAATTAGTTTTTGCCGTTCCCATCTACGATCATCAAGGACAATTACAATCTAGTCTGATTCTGCAAACTTCTCTACTTTACAGTGAGAAGGTTTTACCCGGTTCTTTATCGGGTTATCCCGTGGTTATTTCTGAAAATGGCATTATTCTCGCTCATCCCTATTTTGATCGCATTGGTAGCCATATCAGTGAAGAAGCTGATGCTGAACGTCTCAATCTGATCATCAATAATGCTGTTAGAGGTCAACAGAGATTTCTCCATTTATTTTCTTTCGAGAAAGATGGCAAAGAATTAGTCGCTGGCTATAGTTCCCTCCCCAGTCCAGTTACGAGAGAATCATCCCAAAAATGGATAGTTTTAGCCATTAGTCCCCTCTCCCAAGCTCTCGCTCCTCTACAACAAATTTGGGAGGCAATTTTTTATCTAATTTCTGGTTTATTATTAGCTTATTTAGTAGTTATTGTACTTATTGCTAGGGATTTAGCTATACCTTTAGAAAAACTGCGAGATTATGCCTTAAATATTCAGAAAATTCCTTCCCAAAAGATTACACTACAAAACTTTAATATTCGAGAAATTAATCAGTTAGCCTCGGCCCTAGAGGAAATGCTCGAAAGGTTACGTCTTTGGGGAGAGGAAATAGTTAAGAGTCGGCAAGAAGCGGAAAATGCTAATCAATTAAAAAACCAATTTTTGGCGAATACTTCCCACGAATTACGCACCCCTCTTAATGGTATTATTGGCTCAATTCGTTGCGTTATGGATGGATTTTGTAGTAGTGAGCAGGAGGAAAAAGAATATCTGCAACAAGCGGATAATGCGGCCGTACATCTTTTGGAAATTATTGATGATATTCTCAGTATTGCTAAAATAGAAGCGGGCAAACTTTCCGTTAATCCTGAACCAGTAGATTTACACCAAATTATCAATGAAGTTATTAATTTACAAACAGCATCGCTGCAACTTAAGTGCTTAAAATTAAATTTACTTTTCTGTCCAGAAAATCTGATAGTTTATGCTGATACCACTAAATTAAAACAGGTAATTTTGAATGTTATTTCTAACTCAATTAAATTTACTGATAGAGGCACAATTTCTTTAATAACTCACTTAGAACATCCACAGGCTATTATGACTATAATCGATACAGGAATCGGTATAGACCCCCAGCAGCAATCAAAATTATTCCGTCCTTTTGTGATGATTGATGGTTCCACAACTAGAAAATTTAGCGGTACGGGTTTAGGATTGGCTATTTCTAAGAATTTGATGAAAATGATGGGGGGAGATATTACTATCTCTAGTCAAGGTCAAGGTTTAGGAACAACCGTGGAAATTATTCTTCCTCTAGTTGCAGAAAAAAAGCTTGATTCTACCCCAGAGGAAAACTTATCTTTGCCGATTCTTCCCTCTCTTAAAAGTTAAAATATCTCTATTTAACTCCTGTAATTTCTGGGGAATTTAGTTTATAATTCCTCTAAAATTTCTACAGGTAAATTAACCACCTTATAAGCACCAAAAACCTCGATCGCATCGGTATAATTGGTTAATTCTTCTAAAGTTGCCGCGATTAAATGCTGTTGATCTGGATTAATTTCTAGATCGATAAAAAATATGTATTCACCTAAAGATCGTTTCGTTGGTCGCGATTCGATCCGAGATAAATTAAGCTGACGTTTGGCAAAAACTTCTAAGGGTTTGACTAAAGCACCCGGTTGATCTAAAACTTGAAAAGCGAGGGACATTCGTTCACCTTGGGGATGGGAAGTTAAAGCCATTACCCAAAAACGGGTACAATTATCGGGATAATCATTAATTGGTTGTATTAATATTGGTACATTATAGAGTTTGGCAGCCCGGGGAGAAGCAATAGCAGCCGAATTAGTCTCTCGATCGAGAATTTGAATCGCTTCTGTGGTAGAATTTGTGGGAATAATCGGCACGGTAGGTAAATTATTTTCTAGCCATTTTTGACATTGGGCTAAAGCTTGGGGATGGGAATAAACAGTTTTAATTTCTGTTAGCGATTGTCTGGGAGATAGAAGTGCATGGGAAATCGGTAAAACTAATTCTTGTTGAATCTTTAACCCGGGTAATTGCCATAAAGCATCAAGAGTCATTACCACACTTCCCTCGGTGGAATTTTCCACCGGGACTACTGCTAAATCGGCCTGATTTTGGACAACCGATCGCAAGGCCAAGGCAATGCTAGGATAGGGTATTAATTGATGAGGCTGGGGTGGTAAACTGTTAGCATATGCTAAAGCGGCTGTTTCTGAATAGGTTCCCACCGGCCCCAGATAAGCGATCTTTACAGTCATTTAGATTATCCCCGCAAGCAATTTTTTCTAGCTATTACAGCCTTTCTCATCCACATCAAGTATAACCTAATTTGGTATTGACTCCTATCCCCTATCCGATGAATTCTGTTATCATCATCTCAAGTCAGCTTCACTTTGTTTGATGGTCAATTGACTGATTTTTTGGCGAGTTTCCTCGATGGTTAACCCTTGGGCTAAATCTCCCAATTCTTTGAGCAGATCATTAGTCAAGGAAAGAGATATTTGGCTATCCTGGCCCGATAAATAGACAACTTTGGCTAATTCGGCCAGTTTAACTTTTTTGCTGGTGCGATTTTGGTAACTGACCGAAAACCCGTTAATCTCCGCAGCTTCTTGCTTAATCATTGCCGACTTTAAACGTTCCTTGAGATGTTCCATCTCTGTATCTAAAATCTTCCATTGCTGGTAAATTTCCCAATAACGATTAGTTAATCTTTCCAGATTCTCACCCGCAGGATCGGGAGTAATTAAATGGGAAAGCTGCAAAAGACGATGATGGATTTGGGCTGTATATACGGGGTCTTTTTGTGCATATTCTAGCTGGGCCGCAGTTAAAGGTCTTTTGCCCCAATTACCCCCCTGTTCACTTTTATCAATAGCGGGAAAATGACAAAGACATTCGACCACGGTTTTCAGTTGATAATTGGGTAAGGGAGCAATATATAGCGTTTTTCAGTCTGCTGAGGTACAAAAGTTATGGGTTTTAGGCAAAAGGCAAGAGGCAAAAGGCAAAGGGGAAGAAAAACAGGTGTACCTTACTAGCTTAGGAAACGCTATAGCAGGGAACCTTTTGAGCTAACTCTAGGGTACAGGTAATTTTTTTAACTTTGCTTTTACCGCCCAAAAATTTACAATCATAACTAGCATTGTGAAAAACCTTTTCTATCCGGTCAACCAGCATGATTTTAGTGATAAAATAGTTAGTAAGATCGGGTCGATCGAGAACATCCAAAATTGTCACCCGCTCACCCGTTAAGTCCGTGGAATCGGCAAGAATTTGAATCAGAGACAAACGGGGAGTCTTGCTATCGTAATCGGCCACTTCCGTATCTAACCAAAGAATGGGAAAATGAGAAAAGTGATCGATCGCATTCCTAATAGCGTCGGATTCCGTTAAATAAGGCATGGTTGCAGAGGTGGAAAAATGTATCAAAAAATCTTGATAGCAATAGATTTATCAGAGATGGGGGAGAGTGTTTTTAAGGAGGCTGTATCCTTAGCCAGTAAGTACGAAGCTAACCTTCTACTACTGCACGTCCTTTCCCCTGAAGAAGATTATAGCCCTTTACCGATTCCGCCCAATTTAGCCGATATTTACCCCGCCCAGGGTAATGATCTCACTCTCGATTTTTGGCGGCAACAATGGGAAGAATTCGAGCAGAAAGGGGTAGAAATGTTGCAAAAAAGAGCTAATCAGGCGGGAGAAATGGGTGTAAAGGGAGAATACCGGCAAATTTACGGTCATGCCGCCAAAACTATCTGTAAAGTGGCGCGAGAGGAAAATATTGATTTAATTGTCATCGGTCGGCGTGGGCGATCGGGTCTAGGAGAGTTATTCTTAGGTAGTGTGAGTAATTATGTTCTCCATCATGCCCCCTGTTCCGTCTTAATTGTTCAACATCCTCAGGACTAAAAATTCCGGTTAGCTATTCCCCCCTAAAATCCCCAAACGATTAAAAGGAAAAAAGCGAAAAACCGCCCTACCAATCACGTTATTTTTCGGTAAAAACCCCCAGATATGGGAGTCATTGCTGTTATTGCGATTATCTCCCATGACAAATAAATTATTTTCCGGCACGAGCAAAGGCATTAAATTATATTGAGGCGGTTCGAGAATATAATCCTCTGCCAAGGGTTGATTATTCAGGTAAATTTTGCCCTCCTTGACAGCAATCACATCCCCTGCGGTGGCAATCACTCTTTTAATAAAAGCTTGGTCCTTTTGATATCCCTGTAATTGTAATTGTGCCGGCGGTTCAAAGACGACGATATCCCCCCGTCGAGGAGGATGGAAATCGTAGGAAAGTTTTTCCACCACTAAGCGATCGCCCTGTTCTAAAGTGGGTAACATAGAATCAGAGGGGATAAAACGAGGTTCAGCCACAAAAGTGCGAATCAGTAGGGCTAAAACTAAAGCTATAGCGATAATTTGCAGATTTTCTCGAATAGAAGCCCAAAAACTCTTAGATTTGTCCTTATTAATTTCTTGCTCTTGCATTATTGCCAGGATGATGGTTGGTTTAACTTAGCTTTCGCTTGCTGCCAAAAAACTGTTAATTCCTCTAGTGTATAGTCATGGAGAGGCTTTTCTGCCACAGATTCCACTAGGGAAAAACGTTGAATAAAACGCAGATTAGTCTCTTGTAAAGCGATACTGGGGTCTAAATCATACCAGCGAGCAAGATTGACAATAGTAAAGAGTAAATCGCCTAATTCTGCCTGTTGATGCTCTTTATCGCCCGATTCTAGGGACTCTTGCCATTCTGCCAACTCTTCGCCGAATTTTTCCCAGACTCCTGCGATATTTTCCCATTCAAAACCGACTCGTGCCGCTTGCCGAGAAATTTTCATCGCCCCCATCAAGGGTGGTAAAGTTTGGGCATAACGGGTTAATTTGCCGCTAATAGTCGGGTCATTTTTTTCCTCAGCTTTGATTTTCTCCCAATTTTGACGCACCTGTTCGGGATTTTCTAGGGATAGCTCCCCAAAAACGTGGGGATGACGACGAATTAATTTATCGGTGATGCCTCTAGCCACTTCTTCTAGGCTAAAATTACCCTCATCACTGGCAATTTGGGCTTGTAAAACCACCTGTAGCAGTAAATCGCCTAATTCCTCGGCAATGGCAGTTTTATCACCGCTTTTAATCGCCGCTACCACCTCATAAGCTTCTTCGATAACGTAGGGAATCAGGGTTTCCGGGGTTTGCGCTAAATCCCAAGGACAGCCGCTTTCTGGGTCTCGTAAACGGGCAACAACGCTGATTAAATGGTTTAATGCCGCTAAGATGGCCTTGTAACTGGGATTGTCGGTTTCTGGAAGGCTAGACATCGATTTTTTCCGGTTTTCTCGCCCATTATACCGGTTAGTTATCAGTGATCAGTGATCAGTGATCAGATGTGAGTTTTCAGTTAACTGATTACTGTTTAAGTAGTCTTGCAAAATAAATTTCCTAGTACAATTATTTGTAGGATGGGTTAGCGGTAGCGTAACCCATGCGGGCGTTGGGTTTCATGCTTCAACCCAACCTACGTTCTAATTTTGCTTAGGTACTTATCAACCACAGCAAAAAAGCTCTCATCTCCCTATCTTCTAATATTCAGTTACGGCCTTTCTCATAATAGATGAAGTTTAACCTAATTTGAGCGAAGACCGACTCCCCATTATTTAGATAACTGCTTTAGCTCAATAACGATGAAAAAACCCGGTTTTACCGGGTTGCACTAGCTTGGAGTGTGTATAGTCAACCGATAAAACAGTTGAAAACTTAAATAAATCTAAATAGAAAAAAGGTAAGCAATTCCGCTGTAAGAAAATCAGATTTAATGAATCATCCCGCAAGTTAGGGGACAAGAAGCATAAACAGCTTGATGAGAGGTTTTTACCTCACCGTGTAACCAGTGCAGCCAGCTAACTTCATGGGGATGAACACCTTTTGCTGCTAATAAAGCGGCACTAATTAGGATAGCCAAAATATTGATACCAATAATCATTCCCGCCACTAAAAGCACGGAACTAATCGGTAAAACTGACTGTAAGATAATCGCCGACAATGCTCCCACTGTCATCATTAATACTACTAAAGGAAATCCCACTACTAATAAACAGACAGTGAGGACGAAACTCCAGAGAAGAAAGCTTTTTAGCATTGCTAAAGAAACGTAGCCCCAGTTATTTCTTGCGGTTAATTGCATCTTCCTGACCTCTTACAAACTTGGTGGTCTAACTTTTCTGCACGTCGGCTCAAAGTTGATGAAGACCAGTATAGGAAAAACACCGAAGAAAATGAGCTATTCGCAATATAAATTTACAATCATCGCCGATCATCTATGTTATACGTATCGAACTATTACAAGAATCGGCGAGAGGTATCGAAAACTTTACAATCGGTTTCTGTTGATCCCCAATCCAATTTCCTGCTGAAATCCTTGATCCCCGTCGATAATCTTTTCTTGTTTCCCTGTCCTCAGATTTTTCCTCGTTTCCTTGTAACAAATCTTTACAAGTACCTCTATAATTCTCAGAAAATAGGTGGACGACAGTAACCAGTAATCAGTAACCAGCAATCAGTAAACTGAAAACTCGCATTTGTCACAGAATTGACATCTGGCTGTTATAGTCCTGACAAATGAGAGTTATATGCTAAAGTTAATCCAGCAAAGGAATAAATTATTTCCCCTAGCCCAGCTTTCCTCAAGCTTCCCACACAGGGTCTAGGGGAAGTTTATTTTTCTGCCATGGAGGAAAACCGCTACCCGGCCCGAAAAGGAAATTTTTCTAGAAATTGACAAGCCTTGACAGCAGGGAAGACAGTCAGGCAGAATAACCTAAAAAGGTTTTTGGGGCGAAAATATAGTTTCTTGCCTTTCTGTCTCCCTAAACAGGGTCTTAGCTCTGATGACGAGCATAATCATCCTGAAAACGCACTATATCATCCTCTCCTAAATATTCCCCATTCTGCACTTCAATTAATACCAATTTGATTACCCCGGGGTTTTCCAGACGGTGAGTGGTACACTGCGGCACATAGGTGGACTGATTAGCACCGAGAATTTCCTCGTTATCTCCACAGGTGACTTTTGCCGTCCCCGAAACCACAATCCAGTGTTCACTGCGATGGTAGTGCATCTGTAAACTGAGACGATGACCCGGATTCACTTCAATTCGCTTGATTTTATAACCAGGACCCTCTTCTAGGGTGGTGAAGGAACCCCAGGGCCTAAATTCTGTTGATGCCGATTCTACGCTCGAAATAAGCTGAAATGGTGCCAGATCTTGGGATGCGATCATTATATTATGTCTCCTTGCTAGGTCTGATCTTAGTCCAAGATAGCAGCAAAAACCCTAGATGACATCTAAATCAGTGATCGGTCATCAGTGAACTGAAAACTCACATCCGATCACTGATCACTGATTTAGTCTTCGTCGCTGTTGAGAATACGGGGAACCCTGAAATAATCCCCTTCCGAGGCCGGCGATTCCTGCACTAAGACCTCGTGATCGCGATAAAGTCTATTACTATCGGTGCGAGTAATATTTTGCATTTCGATCGCTCGCGTGGTGGGTGGCACATTTTCCGTGTCTAATTCGCTTAACTGCTCGAAATAATCCAGTATCCCGCTTAATTGCCCCGCAAATTGTTCTTCTTCGCTGCTATTAATCTCTAAACGGGCTAAATGGGCGATTTTTTCAACTGTAGCTCGATCGATCATGGGAGAAATGGGGAATTATGAATGATGAATGATCAATTGGGGAGTGGGGGAGTGGAAATTATGAATTATAAATTATGAATTATGAATTGGGGAGAATAAATACAACCAATTTCCTGACTCCTAACTCCTGACTCCTGACTCCTGAATCCTGACTCCTCAATTTAGAAGAAAACATCAATTTCCGATCGCCCAGTGATTTTCAGCCAGTTTTGGGCTTCAATGTAGTTATTGGGGGCCAATCGGATGGCTTGTTTCCAGTATTCTGCCGCTTTGTCGTAGAGTGCTTCTGCTTCGGCCTGTCGGCCGTCTTCCCTGGCTTTTTCCCCTTGAAAATGGTAAATAACGGCGATATTATTCAGAGCGGAGGGCATTCTGGGATTAAGTTGGATAGCTTCTTCGTAGTATTCCAAAGCCTTTTCATGCTCGCCGTTACTAGCGTGGATAATGCCAATATTGTAGAGGATATAACTGCGATCATTAGGATCCTCTTCTAATGTTAAAGCTTCATAGTAATTATCGAGGGCTTCGGCGTATTCACCATCAGCTTGGGCAGACATCCCATCACGATAATAAACAAAGGCTTCCTTGGCTTTTTTATTGGCGGGGAGTATCTTTAAAATGATATCCGCCATGACGGTAAAAGATTTATCAATAAAATTATCGTTACGTTGAGTGCGTGGCATAGTTAGGACGATTAGGCAATCGAGATGACTATCTACCTTTATAGCACTCGCAAGCAACCCTAGGGCTGTTTTTCTAGTTTTTCCGGCTCGGGTTTTGATTTAGTGGGTCTTTGTCACCTCGGGACTCCTCCTGTTCTGACGGTCATTGATGCAACTTGACCGAAGATTCCGAGTAAGTAGGTTGGTTCTTGGCAAAGAAACCCAAGAAATACAATCCTAGGGTGTTATCGTGTAACCCAACCTACCATCCGAAAATTAAATTCTTTTTCTCAAACCAACACCCGCTAAACCCAAGGCTAACAGGGCAAGCGAAGCAGAAGGTTCGGGGATTGCCTTAAATTGAACCTCATTGATGGCAACACGATTGGCACCACCATAGCTGCTGGTGATATTGAATCTAACATGAGTCGCTTGGACTTTCTTAAAATCGACTAATTGTGCAGCTGCACCTCCTTGGGTGAAGGCACCAGTCCAAGCACCAGCGACACCGTTGAAGGAGATCGGATTTAAAGCAAAGAAATTCGTTCCATCAGTGGAGTATTCAAACGTCACGTTTTTAACCCCAGAACTTGACTGAATGCCAGTTGCATTCCAGAAACTAAATCCAGCCAGTTCACGGGTACCATTGAGATTAAAAGTAATCCCGATAGGATAAGATGGACCGAGAACCGACCGCCAAGAATTACCAGCAGCCGTGGTGGCGTGATTTCCCGTCAGACTTGGTATGTTACTGGGCAACCCTCTCCCGTTGACAATATCGTTTATGTTGTAACCGCCCGCAGTATTTGTGGTGGTACCGGTCAAACTCGAGACGGTGACACCAGGAATGCGATAGGGCAATGATGCCGCTTCGGCGTTTTGTGCCACGCCCAACATTAGGCCGAAGGTGGCTGTGGATAAAGCGAGGGACGCATTAGCGAGTTTCATCATGAAATCTCCTTAAGTTAAAGTTAAGTGGATACAGAGCATCCTCCCCAATCATATTTGTTTTTTTTTCTAATGTCTACTACTTTTGATACAGATTTTTTTTACTGTCTTATGGTAAGCAAATGGGGAGACAAGGAAAAGTAGCCTCTATGGTTGAGCCGATGATATAGGGGAAATCCCCCGATCCCCCCAATGGCTGGCACTTTTTGATTGACAAAAAGTCTAAAAGTCTTATCCAACAAGGTTTTTAGATTTATTCAGCAACCCCTAATTTAGATGGTCAACAGCTGATATTCTAAGTTTTATCTCTGAAAACAGCAAAAAAATCAGAAAGTCAGAAGCCAGAAATCGGGTGGGGAAGAAATTCTGTCTTCTGCCTTCATAGCGGGCAATCTGCCTACTGATGAGATTCTGGCGTTGTGGTTTTGGTATTGTCCCAATCCGAGAACAAATCATCGCTAAATAGATCATCAAGGGGCAGTTCTTCCTCAGAAGGTGGGGATTCTAGATCGCCGATTTCTTCATTCTCCCACATACTGAAGAAATCAAGTTCTTCTTGGTCAATCGGAACAGAAGCAACATTTTTGCCGTTAGATTCAACTTTAGGGGTTTCTGCGGCAAAAGGATCGAATAATTCGGGTATATCGCTGTCAGCAGTATCGGCAAATAAGTCATCTAGAGAATTTGGGGCAGCAGCGAATTTTTCTGAGTCGGTGGCTAATAAATCAGAGAAACCCGTGTCATTGCCAACGGTTTCTTGACTGTATATCTGATCGTAATTACCCGATAATTCTTCCAGGCTACTGATCGTTCTAGTTTCTTCCTCTTGGCCAAACATCTCCATCTCAGGAGTGAATTCCGCCGCCGAATCTAGATTTTCTTCAGTGATCAAATCATCAAAGGGATTGATGTCTTCGACACTGGGGCTATCGGGAAAATCATCCCAGGGTTCAACAATTTGAGTGGGTTGATCATCTTCTTGAATGGAAAGTTCCGCCACTAATGCTTGGGGGGCGTTTTGTAGTTCTAAAAGTTGGCTTTGATAACCCTGTTCTAGTTGTTGAATTTGCGACTGATAGCCATTTTCTAATTCTAGAATCTGCACCTGTTGACTTTGACGCAGGGCTTCCATTTCTGCTTGCTTCCCGTCGATAATCTCGCGAATTTGACTTTGATAGCTTTGGCGCAATTCCTCGATTTTAGTTTCGTATTCCTGTTCAAGTTCCTGAATTTGGGTTTTATAGGCAACTTCCATGGCTTGAACTGGATTTGCGCTGGCTGCCTCTTGTAAACGTCTTTGGCTGTCTTCTAACTCTTTTTGTAATTTAGCCACTTCTTCTCTATAGGTGGCTTCGATATTGGCAATCCGCTCTTCGGAGGGTTCGAGTCGTTTTAACTGTCCTTGGGTGTCTTTTAACTCTGCTTCGGTTTCACCTAAAGCGGCCTGAATTTTCTCATATTTTTGCAGTGCTTCCCTGATTTTTCCCTCTTGGAGGGCATATAAAGCTCCACCCCCGATCGCACCTCCACCGACAAAACCGATTAAAATATCGACAATATTCATTATGGGATTCCTCCTCTAGGAAAATTTACTTCTAATATGCCCAATCTCAGACGATAATCCACAAGGGGCAAATGTGGTTAGTATTTTCCGCCGCCCTCGCTGCCGATTGCTTTTGATTGTGGAGGCAATTATCAGAAAAAGAAAGAAAATATTCAGTTTTTCTGGGCAAATGTTGCCCTTTAGGGCAGTTATCTCGATGGTGAGGTACAAAGTCTCTGGTTTTAGGGAGTCGGTTGTCGATGCTAAATCCTGTCACACCGCATCGGTGTTCGCCAAGACATTTCACTGAGGCTGCATTTCCCGATAAGCTTGATAAACGCCGCGCACGTTGTACCAATTGAGAAAAATGCGGGCAATTTCTAGGGCTAATTGCGGTTTACCTCGATCGATCAACCATTGTAACAGCGGGGAGAGGCTGCGTTCATTCAGGGTTCCCCCCAGGGAAAGTAAACCCCACAACAGTCGATGAATCCAAGTCATTTGAATCATCATCCGCACTTCCCAGGTGGGATGTTTTTGATAGAAAAGCACTCCCATTCGTCCCCGTTGAATTTCCTTATCGATGAGATTGGGAATTTGGGCGAGATTAAAGGGGGGATGCCAATGATAACCGACAGCTTCAGGACATTTGATTAATTTTAGTCCTAATTGCTTCAATCTCACTCCTAATTCCAAGTCTTCCCAACCGTAGAGTTGAAACTGGGTGTCGAATAATCCCGCTGCTAATAACCATTTTTTGGCGATCGCCACGTTGCCCGTGGCAAAATAGGCGGCGGAGAAATCGGTGATTTTATAGGGTTCACTGGTGGGATGCTCGAAGTTACAGGTATTAATGACGCTGCCGTAGGTAAATAAGCGATCGCTGCCGAGACTTGCTGCCCCGGCGGTTAAAGCGTCGGCGTGGGCTTGCAAAAAATTTTCTGTCACTACCAGATCGCTATCGATAAAAATAATTGTATCACCACGAGCTTTTTCTACCCCCAGATTCCTAGCTATTGCAGGTCCGCCGTGATCCTGTGGCCACAGTTGCAGATGGGGTAAATTAGCCTTTTGACTTTCTAGCCAAGCGATCGTCCCATCGGTAGAGCCATCATCGACAAGGACTATTTCGTAGTTTTCCACCTTATTATCGGTTAAACGCTGATTTTCTAGGGCGATTAAACATTTTTTTAAGATTGCTTGGCGATTGTAGGTGGGGATGACAACACTGATCAGCACGGGCATTCGGGGGTCAAGATTACCGTTTCAGCTTACCAAATAACCTCGGTTCCTTGCTTAGACCTCCGGCAAAAATCAACAATCTTTATGCAGGAGGCAGGATTCAGGATTCAGGAGACAGGATTCAGGAGACAGGATTCAGGAGACAGGATTCAGGAGACAGGATTCAGGAGACAGGATTCAGGAGACAGGAGATTATTTTTATTTATTCTCCCCATTTCCCTACACCCCACACCCCACACCCCACACCCCACACCCCACACCCTACACCCCACTTCCCCATCACCCCACACCCCAATTCATAATTCATAATTTATAATTCCCACACCCTACACCCTAAACCCCAATTCATAATTCATAATTTATAGCAATTCCCATAGTTGTGAGGTACAGAGTCTTAGGTTTTGAGGAGTCAGGAGTCAGGAGTCAGGATTCGGGATTCAGGATTCAGGAGTCAGGATTCGGGATTCAGGAGTTAAGATTTTGGTGTACCTCATGAGATTGGGAAACGCTATAATTAAGCGACTACTAACTGTTTTAAGGTTAGCGATTAGTTTGGTCCATGATTGTAATTATAGCGTTTCCTGTTCGCAAGAGATACATTATCGATGGTGAAAAGCTTAATTAGCAAAGGTTAAACTGTGCCACACAGGTGTGAGAACCGCTATATAATTTCCACACCCTACACCCCACACCCATCTCCCCAGACTGTCAGGAACCCTGGGAGGAGGATTAAGGTCAACTGGGAACATTGATTTTAAAAAATCGGTGATAATGTTATCCTCTGAATGTGTTGTGTGAGGAAAGAAATCGGCCATGGTAACTTCTCTATCTTATCAAAATGGGCAAAAAGCTCGATCGCATCCCCTGTTATCCTTAGGGGGTTTGATCGAATTACCGTCATCACCCCTGTTTGGCACGGACGGAATTCGCGGCCAAGTGGGAGAATTATTAACTGCCCCCCTAGCGCTACAAATCGGATTTTGGGCGGGACAGGTATTAAAAAATCAAGCTGGTGTCACCAAACCGGTAATTATCGGTCAAGATTCGCGTAATTCCAGTGATATGTTAGCCAATGCTATCACTGCGGGTTTAACTTGGGCGGGAATAGAGGTCTGGCAACTGGGATTATGTCCCACTCCCTGCGTCGCCTATTTAACCAGAGAAAGCGAGGCGATGGGGGGGATCATGATTTCTGCCAGTCATAATCCTCCTGAAGATAACGGCATTAAATTTTTTGACAGCAGCGGTTTAAAATTATCTGGCAGTTTAGCGGCACAGATAGAAGCGGGTTTAAGGGGCAATTTAGAATTAGCAGATAAACCGGTAAATTGGGGAAAAGCGACTTTTTGTCCCGAATTAATCCAAAAATATTATCAAGCTGTGATTGATTCCGTCGGGACGGATATTAACCTATCGGGATTAAAAATAGTTTTAGATCTAGCTTGGGGGGCAGCCGTTAACCTAGCACCTTTAGTATTCCAAGCCTTGGGGGCGGAAGTTATCTGCCTACACGATCGAGCCGATGGCGATCGCATTAACGTTAATTGTGGTTCTACCCATTTAGAAAGCTTACAGGCGGCGGTGATTAATCAGCAAGCGGATTTAGGGTTTGCCTTCGATGGCGATGCCGATCGAGTCTTGGCCGTGGATAGTCAGGGTAGAGTAGTAGATGGCGATTATATCCTCTATTTTTGGGGTCGTTCCCTCTTAGAAGCAGGACAGCTACCCGATGGGTTATTAGTGGCGACGGTGATGGCTAATTTAGGCTTTGAACGCGCTTGGCAAAAACTGGGGGGTCAATTCTTGCGCACTGCCGTGGGCGATCAGCACGTTCAGGCGCAAATGTGGGAAACTGGAGCCATGCTAGGGGGTGAACAATCCGGCCATATTCTCTGCCATCATTACGGAGTTTCCGGGGATGGAATGCAAACCGCCCTACATTTAGCGGCTTTAGTGCAGAAATCGGCGGTTTCCTTGGCTAATTTAGTCGATCATAGCTTTGTCACCTATCCGCAGATTTTACGCAATGTGCGGGTGGAAGATAGAGAAGTGCGACGTAATTGGCAGCAATGTGAACCTTTACGGCGGGAAATCGGCAAAGCTGAGACAGCCATGGCAGAAAAAGGCCGAATTTTGGTGCGAGCTTCCGGGACAGAACCGTTAATTCGGGTGATGGTGGAAGCAGAAACCCTAGAATTAGCCAATTTTTGGACAGAAAGGCTAGTGGAAGCGGTGCGAAGCTATCTTTTGTAGTCGATCGAGGGGGACAGGGATTATAATGCCCTTAGCGTAGCGTAGCAAGGCCTAATTATGACCGGACTAAGTATCGATCGCCAGAAAAAAAAGCATAAACAGGGCCAAACAAAAGCTGATAGTCCCCCGCTTAACATCAAAGAGAAACTTGCCCTCAAAAAAGAAGAAAGGCAAAGGAAACAAAAGTTAACGGGGTTGATTATTTTTGCCATTTGTGCAGCAATTTTGATCGGATTACCCCTCAGCTTATTATTTGATGCCACGATAGGAGCTGCAGTAAGTTTAGCCTTAATTTTAGGAGTTTTCTCCTTTAGCTATCCTCGCACGGCTCTTTGGACATTTATTATCTATGTCCCCTTCACTGGCACTATTATCTATTGGTTGGGAGGTAATGAAATCCTCCAGATCAGTAAAGATATCTTTTATCTACCCGCTTTAATCGCCTTAGTTTTAGAATGTCGAAAAAATCGATTACCGATTATTGTCCCGAAACAATTAGGTACAACCCTATTATTAATCTTTGTTTTCTGCGTAGTCTGTCTATTAGCCGTCAATTTACAGAGACAATTTCTGCCTACTTGTGCATCTGTAGAAGGACTGAGAGTTTTCAGAAACGGCTTTTTAGTTGGGGTTCCCTGTCGGGAAAGTGAGACTTTTCTGCAAGGACTATTAGGATTTAAAGTTTTGCTAGGTTATGTCCCCTTGATCTTCTGCACTTATTACTTAATTAAAGATAAACCCACCCTATTATTTTTTGGTCGTCTTTTGGTGACTTTAGTGATTATTTCTTGTGTCCTAGGACTAATGCAATACTGGATGCTGAAAACCGGTCGTTGTGCAGGAACTAGAGGCTACGTGGCTGATGCACTATTCAAAGCCACCTTAGAGGCAAGGTGTTTGGTCGGTGGGGGATTAGTGTATAGTCCAGAAGTGAATATGATCCGTTTACCCGGTACTTTTGTTTCCCCCTGGCACTGGGCTTGGTTTTTGGTCTCTAGTGCCGTAATTTGTTATGCCAGTGCCTTTAGTGAAATTTCCCAAAAATGGCGACTAGCAGCCCTAGTGGGTTTAACCCTAGTTTTTATTAATGCAGTGGTCTCTGGGCAAAGATTAGCTTTCTTTGCCGTACCGATGATTGTTGGTCTGATAACGATTCTTACGGGACAAATCGCTAACTTAAAACGATTTTTGCCGATCATTTTTGCCACCACTTTACTTCTAGCTATCGGTTTTTCTTTCCTTAACCCCGATTTTGTCCAACAACGCTACGATAGTGCCATCAGCCGTTGGCAAGCCAGTCCCCCCACCGCTTTTATTCAAGAACAGTTGGATTTTGCTATCCGTAATCAGGGCGGTATTTTAGGTCGTGGACTTGGTGTGGCCACAGCTTCTGCTAGGATTTTCGGTGATATTTCCTTTGTGGAAACCTATCACAGTAAAGTTTTATTCGAGTTGGGATACATTGGTTTTACCTTGTACATGATATTCATGACCTATCTAGTTTATCTGGCCTTTCGCACCTATCGTTCCCTCAAAGATACCACCCTGCGAGGTTTCGCTGGTAGTTATTCGGTTCTGCTGGTCTTTGTTGCCTATCTTCCCTATTGGTATGCCCTCGATACGGATCCTGTGGCCGTTTATTACTGGATATTCGCGGGCGTAATTTTTAAATTACCCGTCATCGAAAAACAGGAAAAAGAAGCCAATATTCTGGCGGGGGAAACCGCCACAAAATCCTCCAAAAAGGGCTTAAATTTTAAACGCAAAGGTGTTTCTTTAGCTTGAAATATGGGTGTTGGGTTTTAGGGTGTTAGGGTTTTGGGGTTTTAGGGTTTTAGTGGAAATTCCCCCATTCCCCCATTCCCCCATTCCCCCACCCCCCCATTCCCCCATTCCCCCATTCCCCCACTCCCCCATT